>JAJXZU010000212.1:0-5570 GCA_021779895.1 bacterium | reverse complement strand
TTCCAGAATACTGCCGGTTAACGATATGCCGTTCATGAAAGACGGCAGAATAGTAGATATGGTATTGAACCCGTTAGGCGTTCCGTCCAGAATGAACGTCGGCCAAGTACTGGAGGTACATTTAGGTTGGGCGGCGCATAATCTCGGCATTCAGATAAATAAAATTATAGAAGATAATTTCGGACCGGAAGCTATTAGGCGCAAGTTGCTTGAAATATTCGGCGAGCCTACGATGATTAATTTTATCAAAGGATTAAACGACGAAGAAATTATAGAATTCGCCAAAAAATATAAGAAAGGCGTTTACATGGCTACTCCGGTTTTTGACGGGGCCAAAGAAAACGATATAAAAAATTACCTTAAATTGTCAGGAGTAGAAGAAACCGGACAGGTTACTCTATTCGACGGAAGAACGGGAGAGGCTTTCGACAGAAAGGTTACCGTCGGCATTATGTATATGCTGAAACTGCATCATTTAGTCGATGACAAGATACATGCAAGATCCACCGGCCCGTATTCCTTGGTTACCCAACAGCCTCTCGGCGGAAAGGCGCAGTTTGGAGGACAGAGGCTTGGAGAAATGGAGGTGTGGGCTATGGAAGCTTACGGCGCGGCGCATACTCTCCAGGAATTTCTTACCGTCAAGTCCGACGATTCGATAGGAAGGACGAGAATGTACGAAGCAATCGTAAAAGGCGATACCTCATTTAAAGTCGGGTTGCCGGAATCGTTTAATGTTCTTATTAAAGAATTACAAAGCCTTTGCCTTAACGTAGAGCTTTTAAAGGAGGGATAAAATGTCGTTTGATGAAAATTTAGAAGAATATAATAATGATAAAGAAGGCGATGATACGCTTACCGTCAGCCTTGATGAAATTTCAGAGGATGAAGAAGATATAGAAGCCGCAGGAGAAAAAGAATTAGACCTTAAAAAGTTATTCGACGGCGCCGGTAAAGGCGATTTCTTTTTAAACGACCGCGAAGGAATTAAAGACCCGCTCAGTTTTAATTCGATAAAGCTCGGAATAGCTTCGCCGGATGCTATAAAAAAATGGTCTCACGGCGAGGTTAAAAAACCCGAGACTATTAACTACAGGACGTTGAAACCTGAAAGAGACGGACTTTTTTGCGCGAGGATTTTTGGTCCTATTAAAGATTACGAGTGCAACTGCGGAAAATATAAGAGGATGAAGCATCGCGGCATCGTATGCGAAAAATGCGGCGTCGAGGTCATTTCGTCAAAAGTTAGAAGGGAAAGGCTAGGACACATCGAACTTGCTTCTCCGGTAGCCCATATATGGTTTTTTAAAAGCCTTCCTTCGAGAATCGGAAGTATTCTCGATATGACTCTTAAAGATATAGAAAGAATTCTTTATTTTGAAGCCTATGTGGTTCTTGAACCGGGGGACGCTTCAAAGCTGGGACTAAAATATAAAGATTTAATAAGCGAAGAGAATTATCAAAAAATTCAAAAAGAAGGCTATAGTTTTAAGGCAGGCATCGGAGCGGAAGCATTAAAAGAATTGCTTAAAAACATCGACCTGGAATCATTGTCTAAAAGCCTTAAAGAAGAAATAGCCGGACTGCCTAACGGGATTAAAAAGAAGAAACTGGCAAAACAGCTCAAACTTATCGAAGCGTTCAGGACGTCGGGAAATAAGCCTGAATGGATGGTTTTAGACGTTATCCCGGTTATTCCGCCTGATTTGCGTCCGTTAGTTCCTCTTGAAGGCGGAAGGTTTGCAAGCTCCGACCTGAACGATTTATATAGAAGGGTTATAAATAGGAACAATAGATTAAAGAAGTTAATGGAGCTTTCCGCGCCTGAGATTATTATTAAAAATGAAAAAAGAATGCTTCAGGAGGCGGTAGATGCGCTTTTCGACAACGGAAGACGCGGCAGGGTAATAATGGGGTCAAACAGAAGGCCGCTAAAATCCTTAAGCGATATGTTAAAAGGCAAGACCGGCAGATTCAGGCTCAATCTTCTCGGTAAAAGAGTAGATTATTCAGGAAGGTCGGTAATAGTGGTCGGCCCCGAATTAAAGCTCCATCAATGCGGTCTTCCCAAAAAAATGGCCATAGAACTTTTTAAGCCTTTTATATTTAATAAGTTATTGCAAAAAGGAGTTACCGATACCCTTAAAACGACAAAAAAACTTGTAGATAAGGAAGCGCCTGAAGTTTTTGACGTGCTGGAAGAGGTCATTAAAGAACATCCCGTAATGTTAAACAGAGCTCCTACTTTGCATAGGCTAGGAATCCAGGCTTTTGAACCGATATTGGTAGAAGGGAAGGCGATACATCTCCATCCCCTTGTATGCGCGGCATTTAACGCGGATTTCGACGGAGACCAAATGGCGGTGCATGTTCCGCTTTCGATAGAGGCTCAGGTAGAAGCAAGAGTCCTTATGATGGCTACCAATAATATATTGTCGCCTGCAAGCGGCAAGCCTATTATAGTTCCGTCACAGGATATAGTTTTAGGCTTATATTACATGACACGCGAGATGCCCTACGTGAAAGGGGAGGATAAGATTTTTTCCGATCCCGATGAAGTTAAATTTGCCTACGATAACGGCCACGTCAGTCTGCACGCCCGTATAAAGGCCAGGATAAATAATAAAATAGAAACGACGACTGTGGGCAGGGTCATACTTTATGAAATAATTCCTGAAGAAATCCCGTTTGATTTAATAAATACCGTAATGTCTAAAAAAGAGATTACTAATTTAATAGACTATGCATTCAGGGTCTGCGGTCCGAAAAAAACCGTTATTCTTGCAGATAAACTAAAATCTATGGGTTATGAATATTCGACTAAATCCGGTATGTCCATATGTATAAGCGATATGGAGGTTCCAGCGGAAAAAAATAAAATTATTAAAGTTGCTACAAAAACCGTTGAAGAAATTGAAAACAGTTATAAAGAAGGTTTGATAACCAATGGAGAAAGATACAATAAAGTTGTAGATACTTGGGCTAACGCCACAGACGAGATAGGCGGAGTCATGATGAATAAATTGGGAACCCAGGAATATTCCGATGCAAATAAAAAGAAAAAAATGCTCGGTAAAAGTTTTAATTCAATTTATATCATGGCCGATTCCGGTTCTAGAGGTTCCGAAACCCAAATCAGACAACTTGCAGGAATGAGAGGATTAATGGCTAAACCTTCCGGCGAAATTATTGAAACGCCGATAACCGCAAATTTCAGAGAAGGATTAACCGTGCTTCAATATTTTATATCTACGCACGGAGCAAGAAAAGGATTGGCCGATACCGCTTTAAAGACTGCTAATTCCGGTTATTTAACAAGAAGATTAGTCGACGTTTCCCAGGACAATATTATAACTGAAGAAGATTGCGGCGCTATGGACGGAATAGTCGTGTCCACCTTAGTTGAAAGCGGAGAAACAATAGAGCCTATAGAAGAAAGAATACTGGGAAGAGTTGCCCTGGAAGATATAATAGATCCGTTTACGGGTGAATTAATCGTTAAAGCAAATGAAGAAATTCAGGAATCCCATTCCGGTAAAATTGGAAACGCTCATATAGAAAGCGTTAAAATCCGGTCTGTATTAACTTGTAAAGCTAAGACCGGAGTTTGTGTAAAGTGTTACGGGAGAGATCTTGCCAGAGGGCATCTAGTCAATATCGGCGAAGCTATAGGCGTTATGGCTGCGCAGTCCATAGGAGAACCCGGAACTCAGCTAACGATGAGAACATTCCATGTAGGAGGCACGGCCTCTAGAAGAACGGAGCAGACAAGCATAGAAAACAAATACGACGGTATCGTTAAGTTTCAGAATCTTAACGTTATTAAAAATAGAGATAAAGAATATGTAGTAATGAATAAAAACGGTTCTATAATTATAGTAGATAATTTAGGAAGGGAGCTGGAAAAAATTCAACTCACTTACGGCTCCAAAATTAAAGTAGAACCTGATTCCTCCGTTAAAAAGAATACTCTCTTGGCGGATTGGGATTCATACATTAATCCTATTATTTCCGATATATCTGGTAAAATCAAATACGACGATATAAGAGAAAATGAAACAATGCAGGAACAGGTTGACGAAACTACCGGGTTATCAAGAAAGGTAATTATCGAATCGAGAGACCAGACCTTAAGACCTAAGATAATAATTAAATCGCCGCATCAGGAAAAATCTTATTTAATGCCTATAGGCGCACATCTTTCGGTTCAGGAAGGCGACGAGGTTTTTGCCGGTGATATAATTGCGAGAATTCCGAGAGAAACTACAAAAACTAAAGATATCACGGGCGGTTTGCCTAAGGTAGTAGAGCTTTTTGAGGCGAGAAAACCCAAAGAATGGGCTGTTATCACCGAGATAAGCGGCAAAGTATCTTTTGGCCGTGATTTCAAAGGGAAAAGGCGTGTCGTTATAACTCCTCCTCACGGAGAACCAAGGGAATATCTTATTCCTAAAGGAAAATTAGTCAGCGTTCACGAGGGAGATTACGTAAACGCCGGCGAACCGTTAATGGACGGGTCGCCTAATCCCCATGATATATTAAAAGTTCTCGGCGAAAAAGAGCTTGCAAAGTTCCTGGTTGACGAAATTCAGGAAGTTTACAGACTTCAAGGCGTTAAGATAAACGACAAACATATCGAAGTTATCGTTAAGCAAATGCTTAAAAACGTTAGAATCAAAAACTCCGGCGATTCGAGATTCCTCGAAGACGAAGTAATAGATAAAAACGCTTTTGATGCGGAAAACGAGAAAGTAATCAGGGAAGGCGGAGTTCCTGCTATTGCGGAGCCTGAATTAATGGGTATAACAAAAGCATCGCTGAGTACCGAAAGTTTTATCTCGGCGGCGTCTTTCCAAGAAACCACCAAGGTTTTAACCGAAGCCGCTATTCATTGTAAAATCGATAACTTAAAAGGACTAAAAGAGAACGTTATTATGGGAAGATTAATCCCCGCCGGAACCGGTTTTGAAAAATATTCCTATCTCGACGTCGATGTGATATAAAATATGCAAAAATATGTTGACAAAAAATTAATTAAATATTAAAATCTTAAATTCCACTAATTAGTTATAAAAATAAAATTGTTAAATAAAAGGTGAAAAAGGAGTAAAAGTGCCGACTATTAATCAGTTAATAAGAAATGCAAGGAAAAAAGTTGCAAAAAAGACATCATCTCCTGCATTAAAAGGTTCGCCTCAAAAAAGAGGAGTATGTGTTAGGGTTTATACTACTACCCCTAAAAAACCTAACTCCGCTCTTAGGAAAGTGGCAAGAGTAAAATTAACTAACGGAATGGAAGTGACTACGTATATTCCAGGGGAAGGACATAACTTGCAGGAACATTCGGTTGTGTTAATAAGGGGCGGAAGAGTAAAAGATCTGCCGGGCGTCAGGTATCATATAATAAGAGGAGCTCTTGACTGCGTGGGCGTTAACGGAAGAAAACAAAGCAGATCGAAATACGGCACTAAAAGAGCTAAATAAAAATAATAAACAGTAAAACAAAAAGTATAGAAAAATAACGAGTTAAAGTAAGGAGCGGAAAATTGTCCCGGAGAAAAAGAGCTGTT
>JAJXZU010000159.1:0-5593 GCA_021779895.1 bacterium | reverse complement strand
TTTGCGGAACAGGTTTCATAATTCTTTATATAAAAAATTCTGCATATATTTCATTTCTTTATCGTAGCCGGGGTCGTCTAAATCCAGCTTATGCTCCTCGTCATGGGCATATCCGAAAAGATGGAGGATGCCGTGGATTATTAACAGCGCAAGTTCCCTGCCGAATCCTTTTTTGCAATACTTTTTTTTATTTTTAGGATTTTCGTTTTCTTTCAGCCCATCCGAAGCGACCCAATCGGCTTTCTCCCAAAAATTCCGGTATCTTTTGAAATTTTTTTCTGCGGCGGAAGGCGCGATATAAATCTCTCCTATATAAAAAATATCCCCTATCCATTCTCTTATTTCGAAAGACAGGACGTCCGTCGCTTTATCTTGATTTCTGTAAATCTTGTTTAATTTTTTAATATAGTTTTCCGAACAAAAAATTATATCGATTTCGTATGAACCGCAATAAAGCTTTTCTATCGAATTTTTAACGATATAGCGGACTGACTTTCGATTTATTTTCAGCTTTCTTTGGGTATTCGCTATATTTATTACGGTTTTCATCCGCTTCATGTTTATCGTCTTCCTCAACGGGTTTGCCGGCATACGGTATCCTCTGGTGAAAAACGGAATTCAAAACTTTTACGAAAGCATCGCCTATGGAATGTAGATCTTTCAGCGTAAGTTCGCATTCGTCGAGTTGTCCGTCGCTGTAGATTCTATTTATGGTCTTCCTTACCATAAGCTCCAGTCTCGAAGGAGAAATGTTGGTCATCGTCCTCGATATCGCCTCGACCGAATCCGCCAGCATAATTATGCCGGCTTCCTTGGTTTGGGGTTTTTTCCCGCTGTATCTGAATGCGTCTTTGGACAGATGTCCGTCCTTATTTTCATTGAAAGCCTTTTCATAGAACGCTCCTATCATAGACGTTCCGTGATGTTCGCCGATTATATTTTCTATTTTATCGCCTAATTTATATTTTTTTGCAAGTTCCTGTCCGTCTTTTACATGAGACGAGATAATTAAACTGCTCATAGTCGGGGAAAGCTTATCGTGCGGGTTTTCCGAATTAGATATATTTTCGATAAAATAATTAGGCTTGGTTATCTTTCCTATGTCGTGGTAGAGGCTTGCGACTCTGGCTAAAAGCGGATTAGCTCCGACCGCCGAAGCTGCCGATTCCGCAAGGGTAGCCGCCATTATGGAATGCTGGTACGTTCCGGGCGCGACTATGGAAAATTGCCTTAAGAGCGGGTTGTTGGAACTTGAAAGCTCAAGAAGTTTGAAATCGGTCGTAAAGTCGAATAATTTTTCGAATAAAGGTATAAGGCCTATAACCATTATAGAAGATATAACGCCCGACAAAAATGCAAGGACGATACTGTATATATTTTGTATATTTATCAGGTTCAGCCCTATCAGCGCAAATGCCAGAACCATAAAGCTGTTTAAAAATCCCGTTATAACGCCGGCTTTAACGACGCGGCTCCATGAAGAAAAATCGAAGACTTCGTATGAGGCTATAAAACTGCCCGCGAACGTATATATCATGAAAAAAATCGAATTTTTAAAAATTATAGACGTAAGAATAGAAAAAAGAGCTATATAAACGACCGAAACCTCGGAATTCAATATTATTCTTATAAGCATAGGGCCGAAAGCAAAGGGAATTAAATAATAAATATCGTTCCTGTCTATGAAAGGAAAATATAAAGAAAGGGCTTTAGAGAAAATAATGCCTGCTTTAATAACTAAAATAGAAGATAATAAAATAGTTATAATAAAAACGACATTTTTAAAGTCTATGGAATTTCTGAATTTTTTTATATATCTGTACGGAAATACATAAGAGAGCGATAAAAGCATCGCAATGACGAAAAACAGGCCTATAAGGGACGGTATATTATTTTTTAGCTTAAACTCGGCATCGTAAGTATTTAATTCAAGCGCCTTCGATTTAGTTATAAGTTCTCCGGCATTCACTAAAAGCATCCCTTCGTTTACATGTATATAAATCGGTATGTTTTCTTTTTTAAGAACTTCTATTTTTTTAAGAGTAAGATATTTCGAATATACTATATCCGGTTTTATCATCCGGTAAACCAATCCGTAAATATCGTTCTGCATATAAGCCGGAAGGAAGCCCAGATATTTTTTAGTATAATAATAAGTAAAGCCCTTCTCTTTTTTCAGGGTAAAAAATATTTGAGGGTAATTTACGGTTTTAAGCCTGTTTGTTATTACATTTTTAATTTCTATCTTTTTGTTGCTTGCGGGCAGTCGAGACAGTACTCCTTTTTTATAGATGCCGGAAATTATTTTTAAAATATAAGCCTCGATATTTTTATTGTAATTCAAATAGTAAAACTCGTTAAGAACGGATTTGTCCAATTTGATTCCTAATTTAGCGGCAAATATATTTTCGGATATATCCATATTTTGCGTGTTCCGAGCATGGCTTTCTTTGTATGACCTTGCAAAAGCGAAAGCTCTCTTTATTTTTCTTGAAAGGGTTGCTTTTATCTCAGGATAATATAAATAAACATCGGGGCTGTTTTCGATTTTTTTCTTCAGGATGGCATTAGTCGCTTTTACGTTTACGTATCTGAAACTTTTTTTGGCTATGATGGTTTTTGTTGCTATCTCTCCGGCTTTATATTTATTTTTTATAAACTCCATTCCGTTATAAAGCAAAAAAGTTAAAAATATAGCGGAGATTAAAAGCAAGACTAACAACGGGGTATAACGGTTTTTAATTTCTAAAGTATTATTTTTTAGAAAATCGAGAAATTTCGTTCGTTTCATATGCTTTAATTATATTTTGAACAAGTTTGTGCCTTAATACGTCGGTTCCGTTAAAATTGACTACTTCTATTCCGGCTATATTCATGAGGATTTTACTGGCGGTTATAAGTCCGGATTCTTTATCGTAAGGCAGATCGGTTTGGGTTATGTCGCCGTTCACGACAATTTTGGAACCCGAACCTATCCTGGTAAGCATCATTTTCATCTGTTCGTTTGTGGCGTTTTGCGCTTCGTCAAGTATTATAAAAGAATTATTCAAAGTTCTTCCCCTCATAAATGCTATTGGAGCAACTTCTATTACATCCGAATCTATAAGTTTTATGGCTTTTTCAAATTCTAACATCTCGTAAAGGGCATCATAAAGCGGCCTTAAATAAGGATTTATTTTCTGCGAAATGTCTCCGGGAAGAAAACCTAATTTCTCGCCGGCCTCGACTGCCGGGCGGGTTAATATTATTCTGTCGAACAGCTTTTTTTGAAATAAAGATATTGCGCATGCCATGGCAAGATATGTTTTGCCGGTTCCAGCCGGTCCCACGCCGATAACTATATCGTTTTTGTAAATAGCGTCGGTATATTTTTTTTGATTTGCGGTTCTCGGCGTTATAACCTTTTTTCTTGGGGTCGTCAGTATGGTAGGATAAATCTGCGTACCGATATCGGATCCCGGGTTTTCAATTTTCAGCTTGGCCAATCTTATTAAATCGTTATCGGTTACAACTTTTCCGTTTTTATAGATATTTATGAGGTCGCGTATGAATCCCGCGCAAACTTCAACGTTGCCGCTATTGCCCTTAACCAGCAGCACATTGCCCCTAACGGATATATCCACTTCGAATTCGTTTGCTATAATATCTTTTATATTTGCGGACGGACTGGAAAATTTATTAAAAAGTTCTAAATCTTCAAGTTCTACTTTTTCAATGAGTATTGTTTCTTTTTCGGCGCCGCCGGATATTAAACGGGATTTAGGCGCTTTCGCGTTTGTTTTAAGCGCGCCCGAAATGTTCCGCATTTTGACTCCCGCGGCAGATCCCGGTTTCCTTGTTTTATCAGTTATTCCCAAATTTTGTTTTTAATAACTCCTTTATTGAATATATTATTATTTAGCCGATTTTTTGATTATAACATTATTGACAAAAAAGTCAAAAATGGTCCGGTTTATTTTTATGACTACCTTTTCCAGTAAACTCTCAACAATAAATCCCTTTCGGAAAATGAATAATCTACTTCGCCTTTATAAGCTCTTTCTATATTTCTTCCGATTCTTTGAGCAAGGTCTTCGCTTGTAGTGTATATTTTTATAACCTTCTCTTTTTCATTTTCTTCAATATTTTCTATTTTTTCCAAAGGGTCTACGTAATCCGCTTTTTCTACCGTATTATTTATAAGATTTAAAATATCGCTTTTATGTTCGAATAAAAAATCGCCGCTTAACTCGACGACCCCGTTGTAAAATTTTGTTTTTATCTTTAAACACGCCGGGCAAATAGTATAATTTATATCTTCTTTTTTATTTAGGATAGATTTATAAAGCGCGTCGTCCTTTACCCATCTTTTGTTGTGATAAATATTATGACAGCTTTTGCATACGGACATATCTTTATAGGACAGGCTGTTTTTATAGGCATCGGATTCGTCGCTCGCCGAATGCTTTTTTATATTAGCCGGATTCCATCTCTTTTCGTCTGTCATTTTAGTCGCCTCCTTAATCCTGTTAATAATATAATTATAATATGGTTGCGTTCGTCTCCTATTTTGATTATACCATATTAAACAATCTTTTTTGCCGCGTAAGACACAAACCCAAAATTGCCGATAGAAAATTTTGGGGCAAAACTATATATTGAAAATGTCCGCCTTAAATGGCATAATATTAAAAGTTATGCGACTAAAAACAAGATATATTTATATTTCGATTGCGTTTATTTCCGTATTTATTTTAGCTGCCGCAGGCTTTATAAAATATCTGCCTTCTGCCGCCAAAACATCCGCCTTATCGAAAAAACCGAAGCCGGAATTATCGCAATACAATGCATCAAAGCCTTTAAGCCTCCCTATATGCAAGGGCGAACGGTTTAACGCGCAGCAAAGCGAGCAAACCTTATTTGCCTGCACCGTTAAATATCTGCAATACCTGCGCTATCTTCCCGTTTCATCCGACGGTCCGGGTAAATACAAATTCTCGTTTCCCGTTCCAGATATTTTGCATAGGGTTGCGGATTCATATGGATGGAATCCTCAAAATCCGTTTATTTTGGGGGCGGCAGCGCAATATCTGAAGGAATCGGGTAAGATTCGCGGCGGGGAATACGCAAAGCCTCAAATAGACGTCGCGCTTTTGTCGGAACTTAAAGAAAGCGCAGCAAAAGGGGAATTTGACCCCCATCCGTGGAAATGGGTTCTTGTCAGGCAGGCCGATAAAAACGAAACGGTTGAATTATATGAAAACGGAAGGGAAATATTTTCTTCGCCTGTGAATACGGGCGAATTTGCAACGACCCCCGACGGAACGTGGTATGTTTTCCTCCGCTTTCACGATACTACGATGAGCGGGCTGTCGCCGAAAAGAATTTCCATGAAAATTTACGAATCTTTAAAAGCAAAACACCCAGGCACGGTCGGCTGTTTGGATGGACACCCGATAAAATGGGTTGCCTACGACGATTCGGGTATCAAATACGTGGATTATTTTAACAAAGGGATAGCTCTGCATTATATTCCCCGCGCCCGTTACGGATTTCCGCAATCAGCGGGCTGCATTGAAATACCGGAGCAAAACGCCAGATTTTTGCACAAAAA
>JAJXZU010000227.1:0-5677 GCA_021779895.1 bacterium | reverse complement strand
ACGAAATAAGCCTTTCGGCGTTAACCGATATTTACGAATTAGATGAGGCCGGCAATTGTAAATGTTTCGAATTTAATCCCGAAGAATACGGATTCAGCTTTCACCATGAAGATGAATTTAAATCTTTATCGGTTGCCGAAAATGCAAAAATTATATATGATATTATAACCGGAAATAAAAGCCCCAAGGCAGACCTTGCAGTTTTAAACGCCGGCTTTGCTATTTTAGTCTCGGGCAAAACCGATACTTTATACGATGCGTTTAAAGAGGCAAGGCTTTCGATTGAATCGGGCAGGGCTTTAAGAGCCTTACGAAACCTTATTGAAATCTCCAATAAATAAGTATTAAAATATAAATATGATATTAGACGAAATTTTAAAAGAAAAAACAAAAGAAATAAAAAAATTTAAAGAATCTGTCGATGAAGAGGCTTACAGGAAGAGGGCATTTTCCGCTTTTTACGGGTTGAGAAGTTTAAAAAGCGCTTTAAAACCTAGGTCTAACGGCGAAGCGGTTTCATACAGAATTTGCAGTATAATTGCCGAAGTCAAGAAGGCTTCCCCGTCTAAGGGGCTTCTATCGGCAGATTATAAGCCCGACGAACTTGCCGTTATTTATGAAAGAGGCGGTGCGAGCGCTATTTCCGTTCTTACGGATAAGAAATTTTTTATGGGCAGACCGGAGGATATTTCAAAAGTAAGAAAATCGGTAAAACTTCCGGTTTTAAGAAAAGATTTCATAATCGACGAAATTCAGGTTTTTGAATCTAAAATAATAGAAGCGGACGCAATTCTTCTAATTATCAAAGCATTGTCGGAGGTTCAATATAAAAATCTTTTGTCTCTCGCAGCAGAACTTTCTTTAGACGTTCTTACCGAAATAGCAGACGAAAAAGAACTTGAGACGGCTTATAAATATAATGCCGAAATTATAGGTATAAACAGCAGAGACTTAAGGACTTTTAAGACCGATTTGTTCAAAACCGCAGCGTTAGCCGAAAAAATACCGCCGGGAAAGTTGATTGTAGCGGAAAGCGGCATTAACGGAAGAGGAGATATCGAAATGCTTATGAAAAGAGGCGTCAACTCTTTTCTTATAGGAGAAGCCCTTGTTACTTCAAGCGATGCTTCAAAAACTTTAAAAGACTTTTTATCGCCGTACTCCATGAATAATTACGTATAATAATACAGATTTAAAATTTTAATGTCCGATATTCCCAAAATCAAAATATGCGGTATAACCAATATAGATGACGCCTATAATGCTTTAAGGCTGGGCGCTGATACTATAGGTTTTATTTTTTACGAAAATTCGAAAAGGTATATACCTGCCGAAACTGCAAAAGCAATTATAAAAGAACTTAGAGAGACGGCAGGGAAAAATGTAAAAAATTTTTTATCCGTTAAAAGAAATATTATAATTACCGGAGTTTTCGTAAACGAGAATCCGGAAAAAATTAAAAAAATAGCAAGAGACGTCGATATCGACATAATTCAGTTATCGGGAAACGAATCGTTAAACTATATAGAAGAATCGGGCATAGATAAAAATATAATTTTAAAAGCGGTACGCGTTAAAGAAGAAGACGACCTTGATATAATTTATAGATACAGGGAAGCCGGCATTAACGTACTCATAGATGCGTCTGCCGGGGAGGGCGCGTTCGGGGGAACAGGCATACGGGTCAACCTGGATATAATCAAAAATTTAAACGCCGGCGATTTAATTTTAGCCGGCGGAATAGGCTATGATAATATAGAAAATATAATTAAATCTATCAAGCTTTACGGCGTAGACCTTTCGTCAAAAATAGAAGATTTACCCGGAAAAAAGAATTACGATAAAATGGCGTTATTTTTTAAAAATCTTAGGAGAGCTTCATATGCTGCTGCCTGATAAAAAAGGTCATTTCGGCGAATACGGCGGAAGATATATTTCCGAAACATTAATGCCCGCCGTTATCGAACTTGAGCAATTTTATAAAGGAATAAAAAACGATAGAGAATTTATAAAGGAATTTAATTATTATCTTAAGAATTACGTGGGCAGGCCAAGCCCCCTGTATTTTGCGGGAAGGCTTTCCGAAGTTTATAAGTCGGACATATATCTTAAACGCGAAGACTTAAACCATACCGGGGCACATAAAATAAACAACACTATAGGCCAGGCATTGCTTGCCGTGAAGATGGGAAAAAAGCGGATTATCGCCGAAACCGGAGCAGGACAGCATGGAGTAGCCACGGCTACGGTATGCGCCCTATTCGACTTAGAGTGCGAAGTATTTATGGGCAAAAAAGACGTCGAAAGGCAGAAACAAAACGTTTTCAGGATGGAACTTCTCGGAGCAAAAGTAAATCCGGTGGAGTCAGGTTCTCAGACTCTGAAAGACGCTATGAATGAAGCATTAAGAGACTGGATTACAAATATCAAAACTACTTATTATATGATAGGAACGGTTGCGGGTCCGCATCCTTATCCGTTGATAGTCAGGGATTTTCAATCCGTCATAGGAAAAGAAGTCCTGAAACAGCTTAAAAAACTGCCGGATATTTTAATCGCATGCGTAGGCGGCGGCAGTAACGCTTTGGGGCTATTTTATCCTTTTTTTAAATACTCTCAAGTCAAGATGTACGGCGTAGAGGCCGGAGGTTGCGGCATTGAAACCGGTATGCACGCAGCTTCTATTTCCGGAGGCGCTCCTGGGGTTTTGCACGGGAACAAAACTTATCTGCTTCAGGACGAATTCGGCAGAATTGCCGATGCCCATTCTATAGCTGCGGGACTCGACTATCCCGGTATAGGTCCGGAGCACAGCTATTTTGCCGATAAAAAAAGGATAATATTCGACAGCGTGACCGACGAAGAAGCCGTAACGGCTTTCCAAAAGCTATGCAGGCTTGAAGGCATTATTCCGGCTCTCGAAAGTTCGCATGCCGTCGCATATTTAGAAAAGATAAAAAAAGAAATAAAAGGAAAAACCGTCGTTATTAATCTTTCGGGCAGGGGAGATAAAGATATGCATACGATTTCGGATTATCTTGCGTCGAATGCCCTTAAAAAATAATAGGGATAATAAAATTATGTCAAAAGAGAATAAGATAGATACGGTATTTAACAAGCTTAGGGCTGAAAATAAGACGGCATTTATACCGTTTATCTCTATAGGCGACCCGGATATCGAAACCTCTTTGGAGATAGCGAAAACTTTGGTCAAAAACGGTGCGGATATTATAGAACTGGGTTTTCCTTTTTCTGATCCTATGGCGGACGGCAAGGTGATACAAAAGTCTTACGAAAGGGCGTTAAAGAGAAAAATCTCTATGGAAGACGCTTTTAATTTTATAAAAAAACTCAAAAACTATCGGGATATCCCCGTTATTCTTTTTACATATTACAATCCAGTTTTTATACTCGGCAAGAAATTTGCCGAAGGCGCTAAAAGCGCCGGAATGGACGGTATTTTAGCAGTCGATTTGCCTCCGGAAGAGGGCGCGGAATTAACGAAATATATTCAAGATAAAAATATATACCAGATTTATCTTTTAGCCCCTACTACGGGCAATGAAAGAATGAAGGACATATTATCATGCGCCAAAGGCTTCGTGTATTACGTCAGCGTTACGGGGGTTACCGGAGCAAGAAAAAGCCTGCCCGAAACAATTAGAACAAAGGTAAGGGAAATCAAGAAGATAAGCTCTATACCGGTAGGAGTCGGCTTCGGCATATCTTCCAAAGAACAGGCAAAAGATATCGGAAAATCCGCCGATGCAGTAATAATAGGTTCAAAAATAATTCAATTTATAGAAGACAATATTAACGATAAACCGGCAATGCTCAGGAAGATATCAGAATTTTCGTCCGGTATAAAATCAAGTTTATAAATATACGGTATGCTTTTATTTAAATCAAAAAACGGCAAAAAGGAACAGGGCAAGCCTGCCATACCGGAAGGTTTATGGGTTAAATGTCCAAGTTGCAGCGAAATTATTTATAAAAAGGAATTGGAAAGGAATCTTGAGGTTTGTCCGAAATGCAATTACCATTTCAGGCTTAAGGCGCTTAGAAGAATAGAAATAATATTCGATGAAGGCAGTTTCAAGGAACTTTTCCGGGATATCGAACCTGCTGACGTATTAAATTTTACGGATACGAAAAGATATAAAGACAGGCTTAAGGAAGACGCCGAGAAAACCGGGCTTTCCGATGCGGTCGTTGCCGGCGAAGGAAATATCCATGGAATAAGAGCGGCATCGTCTATTTTCGATTTTAATTTTATGGGCGGTTCAATGGGAAGAGTCGCGGGGGAAAAAATTGCAAGGACATTTGAATACGCTATTGCAAATAATCTTCCGGTAATAATTTTTTCGTCTTCCGGCGGAGCAAGAATGCAGGAAGGGATTTATTCTCTTATGCAGATGTCTAAGACCGTAGCTCTGGTTTCAGAATTCAACAGGACGGGCATGCCTTATATATCGGTTCTGACCGATCCTACTACCGGAGGGGTATCGGCGAGTTTTGCGACTATAGGCGACGTTATAATTGCCGAACCTAAGGCGCTTATAGGATTTGCCGGTCCGAGGGTAATAGAAAAAACTATTCATCAGAGCCTTCCCGAAGGTTTTCAAAGGTCGGAATACTTATTGGAACATGGAATGATAGATATGATAGTCGAGAGGAAAGATTTAAGGGATGTTTTAAAAAATCTGCTGATTCTTTTTACTAATGAGTAGGACGATTAACAGATTTGATGCAATATACGGTTTGAGCGGTTTCTCGATGAATTTCGGACTTGAAAGGATAAAAGCTTTAATGCGGCATGCCGGTAATCCGCAGGATAAGTTAAAAACCGTGCATATAGCCGGAACGAACGGAAAAGGGTCCGTAAGCAGATTTATTTACGGCATATTAGAAGAACACGGCTTGAATGTCGGACTTTATACTTCTCCGCATTTAGTAACTTTTTCCGAAAGAATAGTCGCAGGCGGAGAGAAAATAAGCGATAGCGACCTGGAAAGGCTTAATAATTTTTTCGATAAAATAATTTCCGAAAAGGACGATTTTAAAAAATTAGGCGCTCCGTCTTTTTTTGAGCTGACTACGGCAATATGCTTTCTTTATTTTTTCGAAAAAAAAGTTGACGTAGCAATTATAGAAACAGGCTTAGGAGGAAGGCTCGATGCTACAAACATAATAAAAAAGCCGCTCCTGTCCGTAATTACCAATATATCTATGGACCACAAAGATATATTGGGCGGCTCTCTTATAAAAATTGCCCTTGAAAAAGCCGCTATAATTAAAAGGAATTCCATTGCGGTTTGCGGAGATAAAAAAAGCAAAATAAACGGCGCCATAAAAAATTACGCTTTAAGCTTAAATGTCCGATATTTTGCTTCGAACTGCTTCAAACTATTGAAGAATGGGAATTTATATAATTATCGGGGACTTAATGCCGAAATAAAAAATATAAAACTGCCGAATTTTGCGTCGTATCAGAAATATAATTTAAAACTCGGCCTTTTATCCGTAGAAATTCTCTGCAGGTATTACAAAGAGAGCCTGAAATTAAAGTTAAACGACGATTCTATAAGGAATGGAATATTAAAGTTTAAAAATGAAGGACGTTTTGAAATAATTAAGTATAAAAACAGCGATATAATTTTAGATGGCGCCCATAACC
>JAJXZU010000176.1:0-5778 GCA_021779895.1 bacterium | reverse complement strand
TTTGCTTTTCCTTGGCTTCTTTCCAAAGTTCTTGGCGGCACCGGGGTTATTTTGGCGCGTATTCCTATGAGCTCGTATATTTTGTGCGATATTTCGTTTGTTATTTCGCTGATTTTGCCGTCTCCCATTTTGAAAATTTCTTCTTTAGGTTCGATGACGATGTTTATTTTGTCGAGAAGGTTATCGGTATATAGCTCGATTAAATAAACAGGTTCCAAATATTCATGCCTGAACAGGACGGATTCAATCTGCGAAGGGAATATGTTTACGCCTTTTAAGATTATCATGTCGTCGGTTCTTCCTTTTATTTTATCCATTCTTACGAATGTCCTGCCGCAGGGGCATTTTCCGCTGGTAAGTTTAGTAATGTCTTTAGTCCTGAACCTTATAAGGGGCATAGCTTCCCTGTTTAGGCTCGTTATAACAAGCTCTCCGGTTTCGCCGTCTTTTAGAACTTCCCCGGTTTTCGGGTTTATTATTTCCGGAAGAAAGTTATCTTCGTTTATATGCAGTCCGTTTTTATAGACGCATTCAAATGCCACGCCCGGTCCCATAATTTCGCTTAATCCGTAAATGTCGTAAGCGTCGATGTTCAAAGAATTTTCTATTGTTTTTCTAAGTTCGTCAGACCACGGTTCGGCCCCGAATATACCTTTTTTTAGTTTAAGTTTAGACCTGTCCGGTATATTTTTATTTATTTCCTCGGATAAAAACAATGCGTATGAGGGCGTGCAAAAAAGAACAGTCGCGCCAATATCCTGCATCATAGTCAACTGCCTTTCGGTAAAACCGGTTGACATTGGGATAATAGTCATGCCCAGCTTTTCGGCTCCGTAATGGAATCCTAATCCGCCCGTGAAAAGCCCGTATCCGTAAGCATTCTGTGCTATATCGCTTCTGCCTATGCCGGCGGCGCAAAAAACCCTCGCCATAAGTTCCGACCAGATTTTTACGTCACGTTTAGTGTAGGCGGCTATAATAGGTTTTCCCGTAGTGCCCGAAGATGCGTGAATTCGGATTATATCGCTTAACGGGCTGGAAAGCAATCCGAAAGGATAGTTGTTTACGAGGTCCGCCTTAGAGGTAAAGGGTAAATTTCTAATATCTTGCGGGGTTTTAATTTTTTCTATATCTTTAGGATTTTTTATGCCGGCTTCGGACAGCTTATTTTTTAAAAAACCGTCAGCCGCAAAAATCCGTTTCAGCGTTTTTTTAAGCCTTTCGGTTTGAAGCGTTTTAAGCTCCGAAATACCGATAGTTTCAGACTTTTTTTCAAAATATTTTATTTTCATTATTTTCGTAATAGTTTCTGCCTGTTAAAAATGCTTTAATATTCATATCCGCCGTTTTCAGGGGGATGTTTTTTTCTATAGCTTTTAACCATATTTCTTTTTTAATATCGGAAAAACCCGACAATATTCCTATTAAAATTATATTTGAAACTTTTATATTGCCTAAATCTAAGGCCATCCCTTTATCGTCTATAAGATGCAGGTATTTAAAATTTGTCCGCAATAAGCCCGCAATGCTACTCTCGTCTATCTTTCCGTTTCCGTTTACGGTTCCGTTCCCGGTTTTATCGTTTTTGTTTTTACGCGTCCATGAAGGAATTTTACCATGATTCGACGATATTATTATAGTTTTTTCGTTCGCAAATGAACGTATATATCTTGCGGTTTCATAAATATCGAAAGAAAGGATAACCTTCGCTTCGTTTTCCGGTATAAGCGGAGAAAAAATTTTTCTTCCATACCTGATATGAGTAGATACCGAGCCTCCTCTTTGCGACATGCCGTGCACTTCCGACGTTTTAATATCCTTGCCGCTTTCGAACGCGGCAAGGCTTATAATTTTACCCGCAAGAACTACTCCCTGCCCTCCTATGCCGCATATTAAAATATTTTGAATTAAATCGTCCATTTTGCCCGTTTTATTCCTGTATTATTTATTTATTTCCGCGATAAAATTAAATACGCATATGTCTTTACATATGGAACAGCCTACGCACGAGGCGTCTATAAAAGGAACTCTCTTACCGCCCGGATGACTTGAAGGGAAGGACGCCGATATCGAAGGACATCCTATTTGCGCGCATAAATCGCACCCGGGGCATCCTTCAAGAACTTCGAACTTTTTTCCGTAATCCAATTTTTTGGGATACAGGACGCACGGCCTGTTTGTAATAACGACGTTTAAGTTTTCCGATTCGAGCGCTTTTTTTAAGACTTTAAATGTTTCGTTATAATCGTACGGGTCTATCGTATAAATTTCGCTTATTCCCATACCCTCGATAATTTTTTTTATATCTATTTTACTTGAAAAGGATTGGTTAAGAGATAAATTTTTACCGGTTCCGGGGTGGTCCTGTCCGCCGGTCATCGCGGTCGTCGCATTGTCTAAGATAATCGCCGTAAAACTAATATTATTATATTTAGCGTCTATAAGAGACGTAATGCCGGAATGGAAGAAAGTCGAGTCTCCCATTATTCCGGCTGTTTTTTTGGGGGAAGATTTCGTCAGGGACAGCCCCTGGGCCGCTCCGAATGCCAGACCCATAGATATGCAGGAATCCATGGCGCTAAGGGGCGGCAATGCTCCAAGAGTATAGCATCCTATATCGCCCATGACCGGAACCTTTAATTTTTTAAGCGCGTAAAATACCGCCGTATGGGGACATCCGCTGCATAATGCCGGCAGTCTTGGCGGCAGGGTTTCGAGAATATTTCCGGGGTCGTCGAAAATGCGCTTAACATATTTATGGGGGCTCCGCCTTTCCGGGGCGGTCAAAAAGCCTGCTTCGGCTAAACCGAGTTCTACCGAATCCGGCGTAAGCTCGCCGTCGCGCGGAAAGTATTCTTTTCCTTTTAAATTTATGCCGAGGGATGAAATTTCGTTCTGAACGAAAGGTTCTAATTCTTCTATTATAACGACGTTTTTAATATTCCCGACAAATTCTTTAATCAGTATATCCGGTACCGGATAAGAAAAAGAAAGTTTTAAAAAAGAGGCGTAAGGCGCAATTTCTTTGGCATACTGATATGAAATTCCGCTTGTAATAATTCCGAAATCAAGGCTGTTATATTCGATTTTATTTATGCCGGAATTATTTGAAAAATCGGTTAAATATCCGAGTCTTTTTATGGCCGATTTATGCCTGTTCCTTGCGTAAACCGGTACCATAACGAATTTTTCTATATCTTTTACGTAAGAACGGCCAGGCTTAAAAATACCTGCGCCGCCGGGAATAACGGGGTTTGAAACTATGCTTCTGGAGTGCGATATTCTCGTAGTCGTTCTTAAGATAACGGGAGTGTCGAATCTTTCGCTTATTTCAAAGGCAGCCGCAGTAAAGTTAAAACATTCCCCGCTGTCCGAAGGTTCCAGCATGGGAATTTTTGCAAATTTGGCATACAGTCTGTTGTCCTGTTCATTTTGGGAACTGTGCATACCGGGGTCGTCGGCGGTAACTATAACCAAACCGCCTCTTAAGCCGGTAATAGCAAGAGTCATTAGCGGGTCGGACGCGACATTAAGGCCTACATGCTTTGTAGTGAACATAGACCTTTTAAAGCCTATAGATGCTCCTATCGCAATTTCC
Source organism: bacterium (assembly GCA_021779895.1). Classification (GTDB taxonomy): domain Bacteria; phylum SZUA-79; class SZUA-79; order Acidulodesulfobacterales; family Acidulodesulfobacteraceae; genus Acidulodesulfobacterium_A. Next base: position 2,180 of record JAJXZU010000176.1, on the reverse strand, counting down.
AGAGCGGTCTTTTCGTTTATCGACCAGTTTACTATGGCGCTTTTGAATTTTGCGAGGAACGGAAGAATTTCGGAACTCGGAGTTCCGGGATAGCCGGCGGCTATATCGACGCCCGCTTTATGGGCTCCGGACGCTATAGCTTCGTTTCCGGTCAGGAGGGCGTTAGAGGCGTTAGAATTATAGGAATCGGTAAAATTATCGTATTGCAATAATTTAGAGCCTGTTAAAATATAATTAGTATATAAAAATAAAAATAAAAGGCGGAAATTTTAGAATATTAATAATTTAATTCAGAAATAAAAGAATAAAAGAATAAAACGAATGAGAAAGAGCAATCCGATTAAATACGCGTACCTCGAATCGATACCGTTGCTTTCTTTCGAACCTGGCGGGGTTTTCAACCTTGATACCGTACCGTCGGATTACTCCTTAACGATTATAACATATAACGGCGGTTTTTAAAAAGAATTATTTTATCTTAATCGTGATGCTTAAATTTGTCGTCCTGAACTTTATCGTGTTTCCTTATATATTCCATAAGCATCGCCGCGTGCTCTTTTTCCTCGTCCCTGTTATGCGAAAGGATATGTTTTAATTCTTCGTCGCCGGTATATTCTATTCTTTCCTGATACCAGTTTATCGCTTGAAATTCTTCGATAAGCGACTGCCTTGCCATTTCAAGATTTCTCGTTTCTTCGCTCAGTACTTCCTCGACATGATGTTCATCGCACATAATTTCTCCTTAAATTTAAAATTTAACGTATTTATTTTTAATTAATGATTAATATTTTATTACAGGCGTATATATATAGTCAATTAAATATAAGAATGCTGTGGAGGCAGTCCAAAAGCCGTCTTGAAAAAAAAGGCTTAATCGGGTAATATTATATGTATGGAGATAGAAAAAAAAGTTCTGATAGCAATAGACCTTAATTTTGAAACCGGCTTCATATTGTCCAAGGCGGCTTCGTTTTTCAGGGACGTTTCCGCAAAGTTCTATATTCTGCATGTTATTTATTCCGATATATTCACGTTATTGGATAAAAAATCCGCGGCAAAATCCAAAACGGACGAAGCATATGAATTAACCGAAAAGGAATTGAAAGAGGCTGGCTTATATTATCTTAATTACGAAATTTTTATTTCTACGGGCATTCCCGCCGCTGAAATTCTTAATTTTTCAAAAAAAAAGGGAGCGGATATAATCGCTCTGGGAACGCATCAGAAAATAGGTTTTAAAGAATTTATTTCCGGGTCAGTTTCTTTTTCAGTTTCAAAAAATTCGATATGCCCCGTTCTTTTAATACCTCTTAAAAATACCGCTAAACAGGCAGAAAAGGAATTAGTAAAAGAATCCGCGGTATCGCTAATAAACCCGTCCTGATTATATTAACTATATTTTATGATAATCGTTTACGATTTTAAAATTCCGGCAAACGATGCGGAAAAGTCCGAAAAAGACGAATATTTTTTTACCGGTTATTTTACCGGTTATTTAAAAAAATATGCTTCCGATAAATCATGGCCGTTTTTAAAATCGGGCATGTCTTTTGACGTAAAAATTTTAAAAAAGTCGGTAGATTTAAGGCAAAAAGAGCAAAAAAGGGTTTTTAAAGCCCTGATAAAGTTGAATACGGCCGGCGTCAAGGAAGACGATTTTATAAATTTATTGAATAAAATCGGCGTAAAAGCGAAAAAAGCGGATAACGAAGAAGAAAGTTCGTTCAACTTGTCCAACGGAGAGAAGACAATCATTCCTGCCCCGGCAGGAGTTAAAAATAAAAACATAGCGAAGCCCGGCAAATATAAAGCGCTTATAATAGGAATGGGTCCCGCGGGAATTTTTGCCGCTTTATATTTATTGGAAAACGGCATAAAGCCCATATTAATAGAAAAAGGCAAGCGTGTCGAAGACAGGATAAAAGACGTGGCGCGCTTAATGAACGAAGGCAAATTCGACAAAAAAAGCAATGTTGCATTCGGGGAAGGCGGCGCAGGAACGTTTTCCGACGGAAAACTTACGACCAGAAAAAACGATGCCGCCGTTTCTTATATTTTAAATTTTTTAGTAAAAATGGGAGCGGATAAAAATATTTTAACGGAGCATAAACCTCATCTCGGAAGCGACATTCTGATTAATATATTGAAAGAAATAAGAAACCATTTAATCAAAAACGAAG
>JAJXZU010000020.1:0-5801 GCA_021779895.1 bacterium | reverse complement strand
AGGATTTCTGCCGACCAAAACGGAATCCATAACGTCTTCGTTCCAGTAATCCGTTACCGATAAAATGTTGGCGATAATTCTTTTAATCTGGGCGCAATAAGCTTTAGGAAGTATATTGTCGGTCGGCTCGGTTATAAGCCTATCCACTTTATACATATCTAGCGACAGGATAACGGCGCTTTTTTTTATTAACTCCTCCATAACTTCTCTTGGGGGAATGCCAATGATTCCTATAAAAGGCTTGTCTTTAGGGTTTTTAAGAAAGGGCTGTTCTTTTCCTTTAACGAATCCGTGCCTCGTTAAAACCATATCCTGCGCAGGCTCATAATTCTTATTTTCGTTGCCGTCTTTTTCCAATTTAAACGCACCCCGGCTTTCCCTATTAAATTGCTTATAAATTATCTTATAGGATTTTAAAGAATTAATAAATGACTTTTGTCACAAAAATCAACAGATATCGCAGACGAACTCTTCGGCGGATGTAGCCGCCAAAGCGCCTTCGCCTACCGCCGTAGCCACCTGAAGCAATTTTTTGGAATGGGCGTCGCCTGCGCAGAACACGCCGGGCATAGACGTCATTAAGGTATAATGGTCGGTTTTTATAAAACCGTCTTCGTCTTTCTCGATATTTTTAAGAAAAGACGTCTGTGGATTTATTCCTATAAAAATAAAAACGCCCTTAACCGGAACGGTTTTTCTTTCTTTGGTTTTAACGTTTTCTATCGTTATAGATTCTACTGATTTACCGCCGTTTATCGAAATTGGGGAATGTTCCAATTCCATAGTAATATTTTTGGCATTATGCAGTTTTTCCTGTATTATTTTTTCGGCCCTGAATTCTTTCCTTCTATGAATCAAAACTAAGGATTTAACGATTTTCGTGAGATAATTGGCTTCTTTTAATGCAGAGTCTCCTCCGCCGATTACGGCTATATCTTCGTTTCTAAAAAAAGGACCGTCGCAAGTCGCGCAATACGATACCCCTCTTCCCGTAAATTCTCTTTCGCCCGGAATGTTAAGTCTTTTAGGCGAAGCTCCTACCGTAATTATAACCGTCTTCGCCTGATAACTTTCGTTAACGCCCCTGAGAGTTTTATGCTGCCCGTTATCTGTTATATCTTTTATTTCGTCGTATATAATATTTAATCCGAGGCCTTTAGCATGTTCTTCAAATTTTTGCATTAATTCTATGCCTGAAAGAGAAGGAAATCCGGGGTAATTTTCTATATTATCGGTAAGGGCGATCTGTCCGCCTACCGCTATTTTTTCTATTAAAACTATATTCAGGCGGGCTCTAAGTGCGTATATCGCGGCGGAAAGTCCGGCGGGCCCGCCGCCGATTATGATTAAATCGTAAACCATACGATTTGCCTCCTTAAAAATTATCTTATGATTTTATGGTTGTTTTATGTAAAAATGATTAATATAATACATTAAATCATATAAGGTATTTTAAATCAAATAATTCAAATCCGCATATCCGGTTAAATAATGAAGAAATCTTTAAATCTTATACAGTTAACTTTTGCTTCGACAAGCGCCATTATCGGTTCGGGATGGCTTTTAGGCATATACGTCAGCGCAAAAGACGCCGGGCCGGCATCTATATTTTCATGGTTTATCAGCGGATTTGCCGTTATGCTTATAGCCCTTGTTTACAGCGAGTTAGGCGCTATGCTTCCGGCGGCGGGAGGACTTGCAAGATATCCTAAATATACGCACGGCGCTTTTTTAGGATTCATCACGAGCTGGATACTTATTATAGCCGGTGCAGCCGTCAGCACTATCGAAACGGAGGCCACCGTTCAATATCTTAATTTTTACGCCGGCGGGCTTTTTATAAATAAATCGCTTACTCCTGAAGGAATCATTTCTGCTTTTTTTATACTTGTCGTTTTTTTTCTGCTTAATCTGTTCGGAGCTAAGATATTTGCTAAAACCAATACTTTTCTAACTTATTTTAAAATTTTAATAGTCGCGGCGGCGGCGGGCGTTCTTATTTATGTTTCCGTCAAAAACGGAAATATTAAAAACCTTGCGGGATATAATTTAATGCCTTACGGATACGGCGGAATTATGAAAAGCATATCTCTGGGCGGCGTTATATTTTCGTATCTCGGTTTCAGGCAGGCTATAGATTTATCCGGCGAAGCAAAAAATCCGGGAAGAGACGTTCCGATTGCGACTATATTGTCGGTCGTTATAGGTATAACGGTTTACACCCTCCTTGCTTTCAGTTTTATAATATCTGTCCCGCAGGTAAAAAATAATCTATGGAATACGCTGAATTTATCCTCGCCTTTCGTAAATCTGCTTAATATGTACGGACTTCCTGCATTTGCTTTAATGGTAATACTCGGGGCGGTTATATCCCCTTTTGCAACGGGACTGGTATATATGGGAACTACTTCGCGAATTACGTTTGCTATGTCGAAAATGAAATTTTTGCCGAAAAGTTTTCATTTAAATTTTAACAGGTACGGAACGGCCTATATTTCGTTGATTTTCACATTCTTTCTGTCGGCATTATACCTCCTTCCGTTTCCGAGCTGGCAGTCTTTAGTCGGAATAATTACGTCGGGAATGGTATTTACATATATTCTGGGTCCCGTAGGATTGATGGTTTTCCGCAAATTAGACCCCCGTAAAAAGAGGCCTTTTCATCTTCCGTTCGCAAATATAATTTCTATGATGGCATTTATAGTCGGAACGCTGATAATTTACTGGTCCGGTTTCGATGTTTTATGGAAACTCGGCATAGGAATATCTGCGGGAGTAATACTTTTTATTTTTACGAATTTTAATAATATTAAAAAAGGGTTAAAAGAAACGGTTGTACCTGGTCTCTGGTTTTTGTTTTACATAATTGCCGTTTTAACGCTATCCTTTTTCGGAAGCAAAAGTTTCGGCGGAAATAATCTGCTCAAATCGCCTTACGACTTGATTGTCGTGATTTTAACCGCAGTTTTATTTTATTTCGTCGCAATCAACACCTCGATAAAAAAAGAAGAAATGGAAATGATAATAGAAGAGGAATTCATCGGTGAAGAGTTCGAGGTATGATTATATTGCGATTACTCGCTGCCGGATTGAGCGGCACTGCCGCTTTCCCCTCCGCCGTTTTTGTTCTCATTAGCCGGCCCATCGCAGCCGTGCCTGCCGTCGCAGTAAGGCAGTCTTTTAGATAAACCGCACTTGCAGAAATATAACGGCCTGCCTTTAACTTTGGATTTCAGTTTATTAAAATCCGTTTTATTCAGTTCTTTCATTTCTTAATCCTTATTATCAATATATAGCAAATTAAAGAAGAGGCAATTAGAATTAACGGTATAAAACCGTAATAGCTATGATACAGCAAACCGGCTATGCTTCCCCCGAAAAAACTTCCCGAAAATTGAAGGGTATTATAAACGCCCATTGAAGTTCCTACTAAAGATTTATCCGACGAGGAAGCTACTAAAGAAGGCATTATAGGCTCCGTAATAGAAAAACCGGTAAAAAAAAGTATTCCTCCCAAGACGATAACGGGCAGGGCATAATCTCCTGCATGGGAAAACATAAAGATGCTTGAAATACCCATTAATACAAAACTCAGTTTTAAAAGATGAGCTTCATACCCCATGTCGGCTTTTTTTGAAGCCTTCATCATAGCAAAAAGCGAAAAAACCACCATAGGTATTAAAACCTTGTAATAGTACCCTGTTCCCAGTTCGCTTTTGACTATAAGCGGCATGCCGAAAAAGAAAACCGTCATAAAAAAAGACAGCAGGAAACCCTGGATGGAAAGATTTGCCAGAGTTTTATTTTTTAGAACCGAAACGGCGTCTTTAAAGGAAACTTCTATTTCTTTCAGCATTTCTTTGCTCTTAGGCTCTTCCACCCAGACAAGGATTAAGACGGCCGAAATTATCCCGAGAATGCCCGAAACGTAAAATAAAAACGGGTAGCCAAAATAATAAGACAGAAAAGGTCCGGCAACGATACCGACGACGAAACTTAGGCCTATAGGAATACCGAGAAATGCCATAGCTTTTGTCCTGTCGCTCTCGGAAACGGTATCGGAAACCAATGCGAATGCCACGGAGCTTTCGGCGGCGACCCCCTGAAGAAACCTTAAAGAAATAAGTTCGTAAATATTGGAAGAAAAACCTATTATAAAAGTTAACGTCCCGAATAACAGCATGCCGAAAAACAGAACGTTTTTTCTCCCTATTTTATCGGAAAGATAGCCGAAAGGAATCTGAAAAACCGCTCTCGACAGCCCGTAAATGCCGAATGCAATTCCGATTAAAATAAAATTTGACGAAAACTTTTCGGCAAAAAGGACAAAAACCGGCAGAACAAGAAACACGGCAAGCATCCTTAGTCCCACGACGGAACTCATCGCCGCAATAGTCTTTTTCTGCTTTTTGTTAAAAGCCAAAACATAGCCTCCCTAATCCAAAAAATTACGAAATTATTATTATTTCCCAGACCTGATTTGACGCGACTGATAGCTTCTTATAGCTCTCAAAAAATCTATTTCCCTGAACTCCGGCCAATATGCATCGCAAAAATAAAACTCGGAGTAAGCGCTCTGCCACAAAAGAAATCCTGACAGCCTTACTTCGCCGCTAGTCCTGATAATCAGGTCCGGATCCGGAGAGCTCTTCGCGTAAAGATATTTGGATATGTTTTCTACGGTAATAATATTGGACAGATAATCGTAACCGTCCGTAAAGCCTGAAGGACACTGAGGCTGATTGTCCCCGCCATTTTCATAGGCAGGATTTAATTTGCTTTTTATGTAAATATTATCGGAAATAAAATTTATTATTGCATCGCATATTTCCTGTCTGCCCCCGTATCCTAAGGCGATATAAAGCCTTAAATTAGAATAATCTTTCGTTTTATCTTCAAGCCTGTCTATAACGTTTAATAAACTTTCGGGCAGAAGTTCTCTTTTACCTATAACGGAAACCCTTATTTTGTTTTCATTAATAAATTTCGAATTTATATAAAATTCAAGCTGAGATTTTATAATTTCGAATAAACCTTCTACTTCCGACTTGTTTCTTTTAAAATTGTCGGTGGAGAATGCCCAGACCGTAACTACCCTGACGTTCAATTCTATGCACCAGGATAAAACTTTATATAACTTATCCGCTCCTTTTTTGTGCCCCTTAAATGTATCTTGGAACCCGCATTTTTTTGCGTATCTTCTGTTTCCGTCGAGTATTATACCTATATGGCCGGGAATTTTATTTCTTAATACTTCCTTTTTAAGCCTGTTCCTGTAATAATAATATATTGCTTTTTTTAAGAATGTCATTATTTACTGTGTTATAATCAAACTTATAATAATTTTTCGTATTATTTTAAATTTAAAGATTTTTTTATTTTTTAATATATCATATTTCGCCAATTTTTTGAATCTGCGCCGTTGAAAACTAAATAATTATCTATGCCTTATATTCAACTAAACGACATCGAAATCTTTTATATACTCCACAGGTCTTCGTTACAGGATAAAGCCGAAACGGTTATCCTGATTCACGGCGCTGGAGGAAACCATCTTTCGATGCTTTGGATTTTTAATTATATAAAGAAAAAATACGGCGGAATTTTCAACATACTGGTTTTCGATCTCCCTTTTCATTACAGGTCTGCCGCATCCGCCGGAGAAAGCATATTAGATTACGGTTTCTCCGTGAAAGATGCGGACGGCATAACTTATTACGCGGAAACTATCAACGCTCTTTCGTCCAAGCTTTTCGGAGAAGGCAAAAATTATATTTTAATAGGACATTCTATGGGGGCGC
>JAJXZU010000133.1:0-5816 GCA_021779895.1 bacterium | reverse complement strand
CGCGTTTGACGCGGCCGGGAGTTTTTATTTCATTCTTCCGTAATTTTCCGCTATAACAACTTTATTTATTTTTTTTCCGCTAATTTAATGATATAATAATACAAATTGTTTGTATGAATTGCGAATTAAAACATAAAAAATGGAATCCGAAAATAAATTATTGCTTCATATATGCTGTTCGCCATGTTTAATGTATCCGTATCATGTTCTTTCCTCCGCGTCCCCAGATAACAAATTCGATAAAATTATCGGTTACTTCTATAACCCAAACATTCATCCCTATAGCGAATATCTCAGACGCGAGGAATCTTTAAAGAAATTCAGCGATACGGCAGGCTTTAAAGTGATTTACGAAAAAGACTACGATATGGAAGAATTTATCAGAAACGTCGTTTTTAGAGAGGAGAACCGCTGTTATTACTGCGTCGGGAACAGGCTCGAGAAAACAGCCGCCCTCGCCAAATCTTCAAAATTTACCCATTTTTCTACGACGCTTTTATACAGCAAACATCAGGACCACGATTATATCAGAGAAGCCGGTTTTAACCTGCAAAAAAAATACGGAGTTAATTTTTATTACGAAGATTTCAGGCGGGGCAATAAAGAAGGTATAGAACTTTCCCGGGAATACGGTTTATACCGCCAGAATTACTGCGGCTGCATTTACAGCGAAAAGGAAAGATTTTCCCGCAAACAGGCATAAAAAGGATTATAATTAAAATATGAAAAATATAAAAATTGCAATATCCCTATTCTAATATGGCGGAAGCGTTAAAAAATACCCCGGAAGAATTAATGATAAAAAAAGTCGTAGAATATTCCAAGGCAAATAACCATAAGATTCAGGCTTTATGGTTCGGGGAAGAAAACCGCTCATGCGGCGGAATTCTGTCCGATATAAATATGGAAAGTTCAATATGTTCATTAAAATTTAAAGATAATATTCTACATACGCCGCGCGAAGGAGATTTTTTAATTTTGCGTGTTTTTTTTCTTTTTGCTCCGATTTCCGGAAAAATTAAAACCGTTAACGGCGATAAATCTATTGTTATCGACGAACTGAGTTTTATAACGTTAAAAAACAATAAAAGACGTTATCCTAGATTTATAATGGGTAAGCCCATGGAAACGCAGATGATGATAGGCAATCATGTTTATTCCATAGAGATTAACGATATTTCCAAAGACGGAATAGGTTTTATATTTTCTTCAGAAAGAAGCATGTCGGGGTTAGCCGGAAAATCGGGATTTATCCAGTTAAATTACAATAATATGCTGTTAAGAATCAGCGGGGATATAGTATGGATAAACAGATTTTCGCGGAATGAATATATAGGCGGGATGCTTCTTTACACGAACAATCAAGATAAAGATATAATTACCGATATAATATTCGATAACATATTTAAAATAGAAAACGAACTTTTTAAATTTATATCTTTCGTTGCCTGTGAAGAAAACAAAAAAGGCGGCGGTAGAGACGGAAGCGACGCTAAAATTTAATTAAAATATAAGATAATAAATAACATATACTAGAAAATAAAAAATGGAGGCTTTAATTTATGAAAATTAAGAAAAAATTCGCGATATCGCTCATTCTTATACTTTCTATATTTATTGCATCGTCGTCGCTTAGCGGATGTGCTACTTCAAGAGCAACGGCGGCAAGCGGGACGACAGGGGCGCTGTTCGGGGCGGGAACGGGTTTTGTCGTGGGGGCGCTGACCGGCGGACCGATAGGCGCGATAATAGGAACCGCGGCAGGATTGTCCATAGGTTACGGGGTTGGTTATATTACCGGAAAGTACGTGGTTACCCGCGAGGGCGGAATCAGAGGCGTATCTATGCTCAGCAGGCCGTATCAACTTGCAAGCAATGAATTTATATACGACCCTCACAGCAGTTTTAAAATTAATTTCAATAAAGTGAAAGGCGTACTGGTATCTGATTTAAAAATTTACACGGTTCCAAAATCGGTAAAGGCGGGCGGGAAGATAAGCTTAAATATGAAATACGACCTTTTGGGTTCTCCCGTAAATATTAAGAATTCTTCTATTCAGGAAACTAGAATACTTGAGGGATTGGACGGGAAGATTTTTTACACGCATACTTCCACTACTAATATCGAAGAAGAAGGCTTTTACAAAACGACGCTTTCGGTAAAACTGCCTAAAAAAACGCCTAAAGTTTATATCTACGAAGCCATAGTCAAAGTGAACAACGTAATTACCGCATTGAGTTCCAAACTGATATTGGTAAAGTAAAAACAAAACGGTAAGCGGTTTATTTTCTCATCCGGTTTTCGGTGCCGTTCACGAGCCTTTTTATGTTAGAGTAATGTTTATATATTATCAATGCCGCAATAAACATAGAAGCGACGAATATATAAATATTTTTTAGAGTATAGAACAGTAAAAAAGGCATAAAAAATGCGCTTACAATAGAGGCGAGAGAAACGTATTTAGAAGAGAATAATATTGCCAGAAATATTAAAAAAGCAATTAAAACGGCTTCGGGCGAAACGGCTAAAAAAACTCCCAGCCCGGTAGCGACTCCCTTGCCGCCTTTAAATTTTATAAATACTGAGAAACAGTGTCCCGCCACCGGGGCTATGATTATTAAAGACAGGAAAATTAAATCCTTTGCGGACATAAACTGCAAAGCGGAACCGTTCCGCCTGAACGACTCTACAACTAAAAATACCGGTAAAAATCCTTTACCGGCGTCTATGAGCAAGGTAATTAATCCGAATTTCTTTCCTATTACTCTTGAAACGTTGGTAGCTCCTAAGTTGCCGCTTCCTTCTTTCGTGAGGTCGGGAACGCCTTTTAATTTCGCAATTATTGCGGAAGTCGGAAAACTTCCTATTAAATAAGCCCCTAATATTAAAAATATTTCATACATTTTAAGCTATTTTTTCCCCGCAATACGGGCAAAATTTAAGTCCCGGCATTAAGGGAATTTCCATTCCGCATTTTTTATTCGGACATATTTTGTTTGTTTCCATTCCGTTTAATTTATTGGTAACGGCATTGCTTAACTTATCCACGAACTTTTCGAATTTCTTGTCGTCGCTTTTTTTAAAATTTTTCGTTATTTCATCGATTAAAACGGTGTCCATTGCGAGCCTTTTTTCGAGGCTTTTTCTGTTTATATAAAAATATACCTTAAATTTATTTATTTCTTTTCTGGTAACTATATCTTCGTCGATAAATTTTTTAAAACTCTGGCTTATAATGGAGGGTGCAAGACCTGTTTCTTCTTTGACCTTTTTGGTAGTTATGGGCTTTTTTTCGTTATTGATATAATATTTTATTATCATTGCGTATACCATAAATTCGGACGGCCCCATTAATTTTATCTGAAAGTTCGTGATAAGATACCTGCTTGTCCATAAAGCAAGGGCGATGTAGTAAAATTTATTGTAATTATCGGATTTAAGCAGAAAATCCCCAAGATTTTTTTCCTGGACATCGGTTATTATTTTATTGCTTTTCAATAATTTAATAACGCCGCCGATGAGGTTATCGATAACCGGAGTGTCGGAATCGGTGAAATTGCAGAACTGTAATGCCGTTATGTTTATTTCGTTAAATTTTTTAAGTTCGGCGTAAGGAAGAATGTAGTTGGTTTTTCTTTTATCTTCGCTCAACGTAGATTTTTTAATGAGCTTTTCGTCCTGAAGCTTTTTAAGAACCGTAGCAAGGTGGGGAGTGGATACATATAAACGGTTTAATTCCTTATAAGAAACGGTTATTCCGTTTTTCTCGAATTCTTTTTTTTCTTTTTCCGACGAGTGGGTATATTTGTATGCAAAGTATGCGAAAATGGTAAATTCGATATCGGTCAGGTATGCGACGTTTTTATATCCGCTCGGTATATTCGTAACGGTATCTTTTATTAATTTTTCCCTGCTTAAGAAAAAAAGAGAGAAAAGAATATAAAGTTTTGCCTGTAAAGTTTTCATTTTTTAAACCCCTATATTTGTTATTAATGCCATTAATGTTATAAAAATAAAAAATAAATAAATCTAATTTATATAATTTAGAACTTCATATATTTTTTACTATTATAATATTTTCTCTTATTAATGTAAAGAAAAATGTAAAGAAAAATTGAATTTTTTTTTAATATATAATAAAATAAACAAATGAATAGAAATAAAGGCTGCATAGCCGAACTGGATTATTTTATAGAAAAATTCGGCATTTCGCTGAACAGCGAAGCAATAATAAAAGAAGATATTTTGCGGCAGGGAATCGCTTTCGACGAAGTTTCGAGCGAAGAAAATTTTTCCGGCAAGTCCTATTTTATTTTTTCATTCAACGTCGATAACGACGGCGACGTAATCGATAAAAAATATCCGGAAGAAATAGCCGTTGAAAACGGGCCCTACAATCTGAAACGGACTGTTATTTCGGTAAGGATTAATAAGTCTTCCCCTTATATCGTTAAATACGAACGGGAATCCGGCGGCTATAAACTATATCTCGAGGGCGGTTATATGGGCGATGTTTCTTTTTCTCCCGAAAAGTCTTATATGCTAAAAAAAACCGGGTCGGGAAAATCGGTAAGGGACGTCGCTCCGACTATAGAATGGGGTTATCTGATATATCTTGCCGTTTTCAGAATGTGCCAGTATTTTGAAAATCATACCGAGTGCGCATTCTGCGATATGAATTCAAATTACTTAAATCAAAAAAAAGCAAATAAAAATTATTCCGCGGTTAAATCGGTCGAGGACATTATAAGCGCGCTGTCAGTAATAGAATCTTCCGAGGATTCTTCCGCGGGGGCATATACTTTAACGGGCGGCAGCATCATAGACGAGGTCAAATTTAAAGGGGACACGGAAATAGATTTTTACGTCAGGTTTCTTGAAGCTATAGAAGAAAAGTTCAAAGGAAGGTGGCTCAGCAAAGTCGTGGTGCAGGCGCATACTCAAAAAAATTTAATGAGGCTTAAATCCGCCGGCGCTTATATTTATCATACTAATTTTGAGGTGTGGGATAAAAATCTTTTTGAAAAAATTTGTCCCGGCAAATCTAAATTTATCGGAAGAGACGAATGGATTAAAAGAATCGTGGATGCAGTTGCGGTTTTCGGCGAATATAAGGTTATTCCAAACTTCGTAGGCGGCGTAGAGCTTTCAAAACCTTTCGGATTCGAAAGCATAGACGAAGCGGTAAATTCAACCGCCGAAGGGCTTGAATTTTTTATGTCGCAAGGAGTTATCCCGAGATATACTACATGGTGCCCCGAAAAAACCAGCAAGCTTGGAAAATTGGGCAATTCATCCGCTCCGCTGGAATATTACGTTAAACTTCTTCTTAAATGGCATGAACTTCACTATAAATATAATCTTCCGGTTCCGGAAGGCTACGGTGCGGCAGGACCCGGTAAGGCAGAGTTTTCGGTCAGCGCATTTATGGATGCTTTTAAGGTTGAAACGCCGCAAAATTTATGATAATATATAAATATATGTATATTTATATACAAAATTATTATTATATAACTAAAATTAAAGAGGGGTATTTATGAATAAAGAAAACAACGAAAATGAAATGAACGGAAATAAAGACTATTATGAAGAAGGTGCAGATTCGTGCGGTTGCGGCAGCGGGGAGGAAGAGGATTCCTGCGGATGCGGGAGCGAAGACGAAGGTTCTTCCTGCGGCTGCGGCGGAGGCGAAGGACACGGGCACGGAAGCAAGAACCCGTTTGACGAACAAACGCCGATAAGCGGGGTAAAAAACATCATAGCGGTCGCAAGCGGAAAAGGCGGAGTAGGAAAATCTACGTTCAGCGTCAATCTG
>JAJXZU010000126.1:0-5856 GCA_021779895.1 bacterium | reverse complement strand
AATCATATTTATTTACATTCGTCATCAAGCGGAAGTATAAAGATGAGCATATGGCCTTGCGCTTGAAGGAACTATTTTATAAAAAGGTTTGCCGCTAATTTCCTCATACGGGATATTGAAGCTATCGGCATATTCTGTTAAATATTTTTTTAAAAAAATCATATCGTTTTCGTCCGCTTCATAAAGTTCCACATCTTTCGAATATTTAGAAAAATCTATTTTTTTCCTGAGATATATCGTGCCGCCGTGCATACCGGACGCAAAATACTCGCCGTCGAATTCGTCGGAATCGTTAAGTCCTAATAATACTATTATGCCTCCTGCCATATATTCCGCGAAAAAACTTCCTACTTTTCCTCCGATTATAATGACGGGCAGTTGTTCGTTATATCCTTTCATATGAATTCCTACCCTATAGCCTGCATCCCCCAGAATATAAATTCTCCCGCCTCTCATACCGTATCCTACGACGTCTCCCGCATCTCCTTTAATTATTATTTTGCCCGCATTCATCGTATTGCCTATATTGTCCTGGGCGTTATTGTTTACGATTAAAGTGGGTCCGTCCATGAAAGCGCCGATATCGTTTCCCGGAGTTCCGTTAATATTAATAACGACGTCGTCTCCTTTAATCCCGTCTCCTATATAATACTGTCCGTTGATATTTTCGAGAAAAAATTTTTTAATGCCTTTTCCTATTCCTTCCCTTATAAGCCGGTTAAGTTCTTTATAGTGCATTCCTGCGGCATCAATGGTTATCATCTCTTCTTTAACGCTCCTTTTCTTTCCTGTTTTTGAAATAGATTACAGCCCGGCATGTTTAATTCCAAGCGCTTTTAATTCGGCATCGGTTAATTCGACGCCTCTTAATCTTTCTCTTGAGCCCCTCAGGCTTTCGATAGAATTAACTCCCATAGCTCCCAAAACTTCCTGAATTTCATGGCTCCATGCCGAAATAAGATTATACAACCTCTCTCCGTAAACTTCGGGGTCGAGCCTTCTTACTAGTTCAGGTCTTTGCGTTGTAATTCCCCAACTGCAGTTTCCGGTATTACACTTTCCGCAAACATGGCATCCCATAACTACGAGAGCGGCGGTTCCTATAGCAACCGCATCCGCGCCTAAAGCAATAGCTTTTACGGCATCTGCGCTCGACCTGATGCTTCCCGCGGCTATAATGGAAGCCTCGTTCCTGATGCCTTCATCCCTAAGTCTTTCATCGACTTGGGCAAGGGCAAGCTCTATCGGTATGCCGACATGGTCTTTAATTATATTAGGAGCGGCACCCGTTCCTCCCGTATAACCGTCTATATAAACAATATCCGCACCAGCCCTGACTATTCCGCTTACTATAGCGGCTATATTATGCACCGCCGCGACTTTAACGGATACCGGTTTTTCATAATCCGTCGCCTCTTTTACGGCGTAAATAAGCTGTCTTAAATCCTCGATAGAGTATATGTCGTGATGGGGAGCGGGGGAAATTGCATCTGTTCCCACGGGAATCATCCTTGTTTTGGATATATCCGCGCCGATTTTTTCGCCGGGAAGATGCCCTCCTATACCGGGTTTCGCACCCTGTCCTATTTTTATTTCTACCGCGACTCCGCTGTTCAGATAGTCCCTGTGAACGCCGAATCTACCCGAAGCGACCTGGACGATTATATTCTTGCCGAACGGAACCAGGTCGTCGTGCAATCCTCCCTCGCCGGTATTCATAACGATTCCCAAAGCTCTGGCGGCTAAAGCCATAGCTTTTTGGGCGTTAAGAGAAATAGAGCCGTAAGACATTGCCCCGAAAACAAACGGCGTCTGCAGTTCTATTTGAGGAGGCATTTTTGATTTTAAAACGGGTTCGCCGTTTTCGTCCAAACCGACGTCTAATCTCGAAGGTTTTTTGCCGAGATAAGTCCTAAGCTCCATAGGCTCCCTAAGAGGATCGATGGACGGGTTGGTAACCTGGCAGGCGTCTAAAAGTATATTGTCGAAATATTTTTTATATTTGAAAGTAGTTCCCATGCCGGAAATAACGATTCCGCCGGTTTCCGACTGCCTCCATATATTTTTTATGAGTCCTTCTTTCCAATTTGCATTTTCTCTAAGAACGGTAGGATTTTTAACTATCGATATAGCGCCTTCCGGACAATATGTATAGCATCTGCCGCAGGCTACGCATTTAGAATGGTCCGCAAGAATTTTATCTCCGCCGAAACTGTATGTTCCCCATCCGCAATTTTGGATGCATCTTTTGCACCTGACGCATTTATTATGGTCTATTAGAGCTAAATATTCGGATTGTATATTGGAAAAAGAGGATTTTGTCATAAACCGAGCAATCCTCCTTTCTGATGTATATTTTTTTCTTCAAATTCAACGATAACCGGTTCTCCGGCTTTAGGCGACCATACGATATCCGGAGACGGACAAACCGCTCTTATTGCGGCTTCTTCCGATGCTACATAAGTAAAATCGCCCATAACGGCGGCAACGAGAGGCCTCAGCTTTATCCTGTCGTTCATAGCGACCATACCGTTGGAATGTCCGAATACTATGGCAAAAGGTCCGTTTAAAAGCGCACTGCCGTATATCTGTCTTAACGCAGTAAATAACTCTTTTTTTTCGCCGTCCATTTTATCTATTTTCTGATAAAACGGCGAAGCGAGAACCGTCAAGGCAAGGCTTATAGGAAGCTTATGCCTCCTTATAAGAAGGTCTAAAATATATGTTATCGCTTCGGTATCGGTTTTAAGCGCAAGATTGTATTTATACATTTCAAGATATCTTTTGTTTATTCCGTAAGAAGATATTTCGCCATTATGCACTATAGACCAGTCCAAAAGCGTAAACGGATGGGCGCCTCCCCACCAGCCTGGAGTATTTGTAGGAAAGCGATTGTGCGCCGTCCACATATATCCTTCTATTTCTTCTAATTTGTAAAAATCGGCGATATCCTCGGGATAACCTACCCCTTTAAACGCCCCCATATTTTTTCCGCTGGAGAAAACGTATGCCCCGTCGTAATTCTGATTAATCAGCATAACGCTGTTGACTACAAAATCGTCGTCCCCGAGTTCATGAAACAGTTTATCCGGCCTGTCGGATTTAGGCTTTATAAAATAGCGGTGCAGATAAGGATGGTCGTATATTTTGGAAGTCTTGAAAGTGGGAATAGGCTCTTCTTTTTCTATAATAAAATTATTTTTAATATATTCTTCGACGTCCGCCTTAGCCGAAAGGTTATCGTACATTATATGGAAAGCGTATAATTCGGCGTAATCGGGATAGTTGCCGTAAACGGCAAAACCGCCGCCTAAGCCGTTTCCTCTGTCATGCTCTACCGATATGGATTTTTTTATATCGCTGCCGTTCGTCTTAATTTTCTTCGCGTTTATGATGCCGCATAATCCGCATCCCGATATATCCCTTTCCGCATTGAATTTATTTTTTATCCTGAACACTTTAATCCCTCTATTTTTTTATAAATTTATGTAATATAATCGATTTAAATATAACATATATACATTTTTTTAACAATATGTCCTATAAAATATTTTCGTCTATTATCCTTTTGAATTCCGGATCCAGAGTCTTTTTTACAGGCGGAAGCCCTAATTTTTTACGCATACCTTCCTGCGGGTCGCCGAGCCTCAAAGTTTTAAAGAAAAGCTCCTCCGCCTTCTTAACATTCCGCGGACCGACGTCGTTCTTTATAGCAAGGTTTTTTAGCGTCGTAAGAACGGTTTCCCAGCTGTAATTTTGCGGGCATAATTCAACGCATGTATGGCATTCAAGGCATTCCCACACTATTTTAGAAGACATAGCCCTTTCTACGTCGTTGTCCAGAATCATTTTTATAACTAAAGGCGGGTCGTAAGATTCAAAAGAAAGGCTCATAGGGCAGTCGTTTTTGCATGCGCGGCAATTATAGCATCTGACTAAAGAATCCCTGTCGAAAACAGCCGAATAATCGGTCAACGCCTTTATGCCGTTAAACTTTTCGATAAACTTTCCGGCTTTGATTTTATGCTGCGATATAAAGTCCTCCGCGCCTTCTATTCCGAAAGCAAGGCACATAAGTTCTTCTAACGTTACTACGGGAACCTGACGGTTAAGCCCCTCTTTTAAGAGCATAAATTGATTTGTATCGAACTGCGTAAAGCATGAGGGACATACCGTAGAAATGGCATCGGCTTTGCTCTCGTTAATAGAATCTAATTTTATCCGGGCCATAACTAGCGATTTATCGCGCTCGTCAACCCTGTCCAATGCCTGTCCGCAGCACATCATTTTGTTCTTATAATTTACTACGTTTGCCCCAAGCGCTCTTAAAATATTGTCGTATTTACGCGGGTCGAACGGGGAATCGAAATTTATGGCATGAGAAGGCCTGACCAAATGGCATCCGTAATGTATGGCGATATTTAAGCCTTTAAGGGGATATTTAACGTTTGCCCTGATTTTATCGAGTCCTACTTCGTCGTGAAGATGCTCTATAAAGTGATATACCGACGATTTGCCGGAGAAGTTCAAGTTAAGGTTCTCGAGAGTTAGATTCAATTTCTTTTGATACGGAAGGTTAGACGATACTTTTGCCTTTATCTGCTTGAGATTTGAATAGCATCCGGTGCAAACCGACATAATATCTACATTTTCATTTTCGGCAAGGGCGATATTTCTTATTCCCGTTAAATCGAAAAGAGTTTCGTCGATGTTTTTTACTAAAGATTTTTCGGGACAGCATGTAAAAGAGTCGATATCCCTGTATTTTATATTTAATCTGTCTAATACCAGTCGCGTTGCTTTTTCCATAAAAGGAAACTTTGCTTGAATGGTACAGCCCCAAAAAAAAGCGTATTCTTTATTCATATTTATATTTTATTATTGTATAATTTATTTATGTATCTATATATAAATAGTATAGAATATATTAAAAAAAAATTCAATTTTAAAATGATTTATAAAAAGATTTATTTTAAAATTTTATGAATATTATAAAAGAGATTCGGCCGTTTGAATTAGATTCTCATATCGATTTCGATTACGCTAAATCGTTTTCTTCTTCCGGCATGCCTATTGCCATAAAGGGAATTAAAGGCGAAATCCTTTATATGAACGAACCCGCAAAAATACTTTCCAATTCTTCTAAAGAAACTATTTTCGTTTCATACGACGAAAAATTATCCGAAAACGCAAAACGCATAAATGAACTTAGCCATACGGCGATAAATAAAACAATAAGCGTCACAGCGGGAAACGGACAAATAAAAGAAAGATTTTTTAATATCGAAAGCATAACTCTTTTAAACAAATTCGGACTTTTTTCCGGAACTTTATTTATTTTTCACGATTTAACGCCTTTAGTCGATTCCATCGTTTCTTTAAGCGGAAAATCAGGTAAAAACGGCACGGTTTACGATGAAATAACAGGCATGTTTTTAAAAAATCAGTTCGAAGAAGTTTTTTCGAGGGAAACCGAAAGGTCGGAAAGATACCGGTTTCCTTTATCGGTATCGGTATTCTATTTTGAAAATTTAATTTTTTTCGGACAGTCGTCAGGAAACGACAAGCTTAACCAGGTGCTTAAATATATAGGTATTTATTTTAAGCAGAAATTAAGAAAAACCGACATAGTTTTTAGAATAGATTTTAATAATTTCACCGGCATAATGCCACATACCGATTTTGAAAATGCCGATAAGAAATTTAAAAAAATTAAGGATGAATTGTTCGGGCTGTTAAAATTCCCCGATAACGTAAAACCGGTTTTAAAATACGGAATTTCAGAATTAAATTTAAAAAAACATTATAAAAATTATAACCTGCTGATAGAAGAAGCTAAAATAAATTTGAAAGAAA
>JAJXZU010000074.1:0-5861 GCA_021779895.1 bacterium | reverse complement strand
AGCCATTAGTTCCATAAACGCATCGTTGCAGTATAAAGAAAGTGCGTCGAGTTTTTCCGAAAGCATATTTGCGGAAGAAGGCAAAGCCTCCGTATTTAATGTATTTAATTCGGCAAGTTCCCGCTTTAATTCATCGTCGAGGCCTTCCGATATTTTATAGATATCGATGGACTTGCCTTTTTTAAACGAATTTGACATTTCGTCAAATATCATACCTATATAAGATACCGAACTTGAGCATTCGTTCTTTTTGCCTGAATTTAAAGCATCGGTTTTAATCTTGGTTATGAAGTTCTTTAAATTATTAAATATTTCTTCTATTTTTAACCGTTTTTCATTCTCGTTCATTTTATTTATTTGAATCCAGTTACGGTTATATTATATAATCAATTATATAATATAACCGGCGTTCCTTGCAAATTAAATTAATTAAAATTATAGATTTTTAGATTATAGTTTACATAATGTTCCTTATGGGACATTATAATTAAATTATATGGAATGTTTTTAATTAAACGAGCCAGTTTACTATTTCAAAATCGGAATCCGGAACGATAGTTTCGAAATAACCGTTTACCGGAAAACGCTCTATTTCGACAAGGGGATTATCTTTATATGTAAGGACGGCGTAAAAATCTAGCGGATGGTTCGGCATTACGCCTAATACAGATGTCTGGACGGATAATTCTAAAATTTTTTTATAAGCGGCCTTTATAATATTTATTCCGCCTTGATTTGATGAATTTAGCTGTAAATTCAAACTGTTATCGTTATTAAATTCAACCTTTACTTCGCTTTCAGACGTGTTTATGAACTTTATTATGAGGACTTTTCCGGATAGTTCGGAAAAGTCCTTTTTGAAAAAATCGAATCTCATAAAAAAATTGTTTTTATTAAATCCGTATTGCATCTTTCTGATAAATCTGTCAGTATGAGCCATCGCCTTACCAGATAAAATACTTGGAAAATATACCGCACTGCCGAGCCACTCGAAATAATTATCGGCTAAGCCGTCTATTTCAGGATATATAAACGATACTATATCCAGATTAGGTTTGACTGCCCGTTTTTTCTCTATAATCGGAATATAATAGTCGTCCGGCGGACTGTCGTTTAAGAATTTATAGACGTTAATAAGGTGAGTTCTATAAAGGTTGTCGTATTGTTCGTCGATGCCGGACGTTCTGTCCTCGCCGTACCACCAGTTATAATCGCTTCCTTCCGCTATAAAAATCTGTTCCCATGCGGCTTTTAAATTAGCGGAATCTTGCGTCTGCATTTTGCTCTTTTGCGCAAGATAATCCCTTGTTTTGGAAAGCATATCCCATGCTTTATTGTCTTCACTATCCCCTATCCATATTCTGAAGTTATGATTAATCCAAGAACCCGGATAAATAGTCGGAATATTGTAAATTTTAGAAAAATCGAATTCGGAGACGGGATCGACATTCCATTTAATATCGAAAAACGGCTTAATTTTAACGCCGGTTTTGCCCTCTTCGTTCTGAACGGGCTCCCCGCCCTGCACGCCGTCCGTGATTTTCAAAATATTTTCCGCTTTTTTAATATATTCGCTAACGGTTACGGCGTTTATGGCTTCGGTATTGTTAGATAAGCCTTCGTAAAGAAAATTAAAGAAGTCGTATCCGTTATTTTTGTAATATTCCCAAGCATTTTCTCCGTCCAATATTATAGGAACTGCGGCTAATCCGCTTTTATCGTAATTTCGAAGACTTAACGCTATATTTTTCAAGTTGTTTATTAAATCTTCGGCCGCGACTTTAGGTTCATAATGCGAATATTTAAAACCTATTAGATCGGAAAGTCCTTTATCCCTGAAAAATATGTACGAATATTTTCCGTTTCTCTTTAGGGCATAAGGTCTGTAAAGCAGTTTCCTGTCTGCCGGCTCCGTTAAATTTACGCCGATAGAATTAGAAAGAATCTCTTCGTCCGTCGCTATCCAGTTTATTCCGTTGTCGATAAAAAGCTTTAACGACCTTTCGCTGACGCTTCCCTCCGACGGCCACATTCCTTTGAGTTTATAGCCTAATTTATTGCCGAAATAATCTACGGCGCTTTTAATATGATAGTCCGCATCTTCGGGATGCCTGAAAGGCGCCGGCAATTTTATGCCGTCGTGAAAATCGGCTATATCTGTGTCGCACAGCAAAGGCAGTATCGGATGATAATAAGGGCTTGCCGAAAGTTCGACTTGGCCGCTCTGCGCAAGTTCCGTTATTAAAGGAAATATTTTATTTAAAAACTGGGGAATTTTTTCTTTTATTAATTTATCTTTCTCTTCCTCCGTAAACTTCTTGTCTTTCGTTTTTAACCCAGTTAAAAATTCATCGGAACTTATAGATATAGGGTCAAACCACAAAAGATTAAACAGGACTATTATATCTAAATAATCCTGAGTATCGAATAAATTTAATTTTCCTTCAACCCCTTCCGCATCGGCCGTTTTTAACCTATAATAAAGTTGTTTGAACCTGCCGCTTTTTTCGATAAAATTGTTGCTTGAAGAGCAGGCGGGAAAAAATTTTTCTATAATAAACAGTTTATCTTCGGGAGAAAGTTCGGATATTTTTTGAGCGGTTATGCTTAAAAATTCTTCGTTTTTAAGCATATTTTTATAATCTGCGGCATAATCTTCCAACTGGCGGAGCAAAGACGGCGAGTAATTAAATGTCGCATGTATTTTAGGATAATTCTTTAAAAGCGCCCCCATGAAGTAATAATCTTTGGTTGCATGGAGCCTCGTCCACGGCATCAGCATTTCGCCGGTAAAATTATCTTTATAATAAGGCTGGTGAAAATGCCACAAAAATATTACGTTTATAGGATTTACGGAATCCACTATTTTTTATGCCTGTTGTATATATTGTTCGCTTTGACTTTATCGTTTAAGTCGTCAAGAGTTTTTATTACTTGATTTTTATAATCAATCAGCTTGTCGGCTAAGCTATTCGCCCGAGCCGCGTCTTTTGAGTTTAAAGCATCGGTTAGGGCTTTTCCGGTTTCGTGGACTTTCGGATGAATCTGTCCTAATTCTATAAATTCATTATATTCGCCGTATTTCTGCCTGCCCACGCTGTCATACCATTTGCCGAGCCTGCATTGATGATGGTCGGTTAATTCGGCACTGTTCAGGGATATCTGTTTATTCGCAAGGGCATCAAGCACTTTCGTAACCCATAATAAATGGTCTGCCTTTACTATGTTTAAAAGCATGCAGTCGAATTTCCAATCCGAAAAGGTTTTTAAAGAATTAGATTGTTCTTTAATTATCTTATCGAAAGAGGAACCTATAGTATCGAAAGTAATTTGTATTTCTTCCATGCCCGAGGACAGAGATGAAAGATTATTGGCCATTTCCGCGGCGACCTGAGACTGTTCTTCCGCCGCCGTAGCGATATACGTTACCTGTTCGCTCGTCTGGGTAGCGGCTTTATCGGCTATCGACATAACGTTCGTTACGACGTCCAAAGATTCCTGCGAGTTCTTAAGATGAGAAAGTCCTTCGTTCACTTTAATTTCTACTTCTTTAGATTGTCCGCCGATATCCTGGGTAACCTGTTCTATCTCTTTTGCGGCCTGAGCGGATTTTTCAGCCAGCGTTCTTACTTCGTCGGCTACAACCGCAAATCCTCTGCCGTGTTCTCCGGCTCTTGCCGCTTCTATCGCGGCGTTCAAAGAAAGAAGATTTGTCTGCGCCGCTATTTCTTTTACCTTATCCGTAAGTTCGACTATTTTCTGCGTCCTAGTTACAAACTGGTTTATGGATTCCCCCATAGTTTTAACGGCCTGTTCGACCTGCTCCATTCTTGAAACAAGTTCTTCTAACGCCGCCGAGCCTTCTTTGGTTTTTTTAACGGTATCTCCAGCTTCTCCCGCCGCCGCCTGCGCGTTTTTGGCTATTTCCTTCGCCGTGGAAGACATTTCTTCCGTTGCGGTAGCAATACCGGTGATCCTTTGAACGGCCGTTTCTATCTCGCCCCTGAAAACTCCCGCCGTCTTTTTGGTATCTATGGTGATTTCCATAATATCTACCTGGTCGGAAGCAAGGGACAATATCCTGTTTCTCCATTCGTTTACTAACGTCAGAACAGGAAAAGAAGCATTAAACAGCCTTAAGTCGTGCTTCTGGACTTTCTCTAATTCGTCGTCGTTGTCGGTTAAGGCGGAGTTCATAACCGTATAACAGCTTTTGTTATTGAGCTTATTAAACAATCCCATAAATTTCCCTTTTTATTTTATTTTTAATGTTCTTTATATATTATGAATTCAGCTGAATTAAGTTTTCTATATATCCCCTGTCTTTGGTCATCGCATCGTCGGTTAGCATAGTTTTATAAATAGCAACGGCTTTTTGCGGTTTTTTGATTTGCGTGTAAACCGCCGCTTCTTCAAGCATGGCATATTCCTGTAATTTAACGTCGTCTATTTTAGACATTGCGGCAAAATCGGCGATTGCGTTTTCATAGTTTTTCTGGAGCATGGAAACGGTAGCGAGATTGCTGTAGGCAAGATACGTTAAGTTATCCGCACCGGGTTTGGGATAAGCTTTCGTATAATCGGCAAGATAAGCAGAAGCTTTTTTAAATCTGCCCATTCTCATATAATCCAGCCCGAGATAAAAATTTGAAATTTTAGATGAATCCGTTCCGCCGTATTTGCTTTGAAGTTTCTTAAGATACGAAACGGACTCCGAAAGGGCTTCCGGATTTTTACCGTTGTACGACATATACAGCCTCACGCCTTTCCATAATAGCCTGCCGGCGTTTTGGTTTAATTTGTAACGATAAAATCCGATGCCTAAAACGGCGCCGATTATTAAAATAATAAATATTAACGAACCGATTAAAATAAGTTTGTTTTTAATCAAAAATCCTTCTAAATCTATTTTATCCATTGTTATTTCCCTTATTTACTTATTAATGTTCACTAATATTATAAGATAATAAAATTAAAATCAAGCATATTTTTTCTAACGTTTTTTGAATAAGCAGGCGGCGTTTTCTTTAATTTTTTTCAGTTCTTTTATAGAAAGTCCCGCTCCCAATCCAACGCCGTCGTATTCTTTTTCGCCCATAATATCGGAAGGAGAATGCGCATCGCTGGAAATGATGAGCCCTGCTCCGGTTTTTCGGGAAATTCCCGCTATGTGGCCGTTTGCGAGGCAGTGTCCTTTCCTGTATGAAAGCTCTAAATATATTCCGTTTTTTTTTGCCGACAGGGCTTCTTCCTCCGTAATCAAACCGGGATGCGACAATATGTCTATATCTTCTTTTAAAGCGGCTGAATTTGTTCCGCACTCTACCGGCTCGCTCAGGGTTTCGCCGTGGACTACGACTATTTTAGCCCCGGATTTTCTCGCAAGGCCGACCGCGTCTTTTATGAGCGCCGGAGGAACATGGGTGAGTTCGACGCCGGGAAGGGCTTTGAATTTATTTTTGCCGTTTTTGCCGTAAAGTTTGTTTATTTTTTCGCATATTTTTTTAATGCCGTATAAATTATGTTCTATGTTTGAAAAATCGGCATGGTCGGTTATGGCTATGCCGTCGAGTCCGGCATATATAGACCGCCTTATTAGTTCTGCGGGAACAAGTTCCCCGTCCGAAAAGACGGTGTGCATATGAAAATCTATTAGCATAGTAATTTTCGACAGCCTCCTTGTCTAGAAATTGGTTGCAATCTTTATTTCTTTCTGTTTTTGAAATATCCTTTCGAGCCTTTCTTTTTTTATTTCTAATAAAACATCGTCTTTAAGTTTAAAAGCTTTAGTAAACGGTCTGGGAGAATATTTAAACCCGAAAATAAAATCGAACTTAACTTCTTCCATTAAAGAAAGGGTC
>JAJXZU010000106.1:0-5947 GCA_021779895.1 bacterium | reverse complement strand
AGAGCAAATATTTGCGAATTTAATAATCCGTTCGTTACGGATAAGAAAGGTTTTAATCTGCTTTCGAAGATTTGGTAAGTTTGAATCTCTTACGAAGATATGTGATTCCTTTTAAAGCACCGCCAAGCACGGAATCGCAGATGAATTGACTAATAATTTTATTTTACCATATTTTTAAAAAAAATCAAATTGAAAAAATAGTAATCACTTTTATAAAATATTATATTTTCCGCTTTTCCATCTCCCTCCTTCAGTTTGTATTTCGCTATGCTCAATCCAAACTGAAGGAGGCTTAGAGGGGTTTGTTTCTTGCTCCGTTTGATTTTGCTTTCCAAACCGGCAAGCGGTTTAAAAAGCAAGCCTTACGGTAAAATCAAACTCCGGCGAAACAAACAATTAAGAACATCGTATCGGGCTCTGCCCGAACCCGCAAGCGTCTGCACGCTTGACCGCAGTTGGGTTTTTGTTTATGAGCTGTAATTTTTTTAAGGACGGCGCGTTTAAACGCCGTCCTATATATATCTATAAGATATATATAGGTAAAAAAGTAGGTATAAGTTATTGATACTATTAATTAATTTTAAAGGCTTGGTGCGAAATACTCGTTGCTTGGTGCGTTTGACTCGTGTAAATAGCGCGAAATACTCGTTAATTTTCGAGTAAGAGCTTGTCTGAAAAGATAATATTTTTGCTGTTTTTATCTAAAAAGACTGTTTGTTTTCTGTCTTGGGACACAACACCTAACAAAGGATTTAAGCAACGCCGGATAAAATCAACTTTTCTTTGCGCTGTTTTAATAATATGCATAAGATTGTCGATATTTAATTTTTCATATTTCCACGTCGCAAGTATCGTATAGGCGTTTTTTTGGTCGTTGCTTTTGTATTTTGCACGGCTCCGGCGGTTTAAAAGGCGGATAGGATTTTTTTTATCGGCGAGGCTTCGATAGTATTTTTCGCTTAGAGTTATAGTAATATAGCCGGTCCGCATTTCCCTGTTTTCGTATTCATAATCTTCAATAATATGTCCCTTAAATCCCTTACCGATTTTTTTACCTTTAATCATAACGGAAAAATAAGTGTCTATTACCGCCGTATTTAAAGCGTCTAAAGAATTTTTAGCGCGGGTAAAATTATCACCGCAATTAACGAAAAACGAACCTATAACAATACCAAGCAGGTTTGTAGTAAATGTCCTGCTTTTATTTTTAACTGCGAGCTCGTTTAAGAATAATAAAACAGTTTCGTCATTGGCGGTTAGGGTAGTTCCCGCCAAAGTTACAACGTAATTAAATTGATTATTTTTAAATTCAATAGCGATTTGACTCTTTACGCCGAGCGCAATATTTTTCTTCGATGTAAATAAACCGGTATACGGCAATACGGTCAGCATTCGCGATATATCGTTAGGCTCTGCCGCCGCATCGCACTTTTTTTTCAAAGAGTTGTGAAGGTTGACGGTTTGAGTCTCTGCCTGTTTTTGGAAGTTGTCGTTTATTAATTCAAATAAAATATTGTTCATAATAAAATATATTTAAGCCGAGTTTTTATAAAAATAAGGATTGATGTTTTCAATCTGGTCTGTTTTGAATTCAGGCAAATCGAGCATTAACGGTATATTACCCACCCTGCCGTAATTGTTCTTTATGCAGGCGCTTACGGCGGTATTACTGTCTTCGTCCCCTGATTTCTCGACATACAGGCAATATCTTACCGCATTGTAAAAGGCGCTAGCGCCTCTTACCTTATCTATTCTATCGGCTATCTCGCCGTAGTCTAATTTTTTAGCGAGGATAGAATCTCGCTTTATTTGTTCAACCTTTACTTTGTTGACATGGTGTAAAAAAATAATACTGCGGCCGGAATTTACGATAAAAGACCGCATTATCTTGCAAAAATCTGCGGCGGCGTTATTATCGTTTTCATCACCGGGAAGCAGATTTGCGAGCGGGTCTAGAATATTAATATCGTGGCCTTGGATTAATTCTTCGATACCGCTTTGAGGGTTATAATAAAGCTCTTTCGTAAAACGGTCTATTTTGATTATTTCTTCATCGCTGTCGCAAATATAATGTACATTGTCCGTATATTCGCTGTCCAAAAACGGATATTCTTCGATTAACCTTTTAGTCCTCTTAACCACGGTGTATTCATCGTCTTCGCAAAGTAAGAGAAATGCGGCTTTTCCCGGATTAGTTTTTACAAATAATAAAGCGATATAAAGCGCGATATAAGTTTTACCGACCGAGCCGTTGCCTACGATTAAACTTAATTTTCCCGCCGGAAACATCATATTAAACTTTGTTCTTGGTATATTATGTATATTTTTTAATCCTGCCCCCATAGTTTTAAACTCTCGTTTTACAGGAATATTAGTTTTTTTTAAGTATTTTAAAACTAGTTCGCCAAGCCCCGCATCTGTAATCATCTTAATAAAACTGCCTGCATGCCTGATATTTTGCCTATTCTGCGCTTGTTTTAGCAGTATATTGGTTCTTTTTGCATCATATTCTCGCCCGTAAAAAATTTTAAACAAATCCGGTATTTGGGCAGTTAATTCTTTATCTACGCAATATCCGATAAGATTTAACTCAAACTCGAAGCCGTTTAGTTTTTCTTTGTTTTGTGCAAGTTCGGTAATCATAGCCGCAATATTGTCGTTTTTATCTGCATTAACCGATTCTTTATAAATTACAGGTTCTTGTGCTTCTTGAGATTGTCGCAGCTTAATTAAATTAATAATTTTATGGTCAGGGTCATCGATAAAATTAAAAGAGTCGTTTATTAACTTATATTCGCGGTCGTGATTGCTCAATGTAACTTTCGACGGCGGCAGGACGCAATTCTTACCGTCTGCGAGGAGTTCAATCTCGATAGCGAGTTCATCGTTTTTATAAATAGTCTGATTCGCTTTAAGCGCCAGCGTTTCGTAAATATCGGCTCGAATCAATAAATATGAATGAAAGCCACCGGAACCGGTAATTACGTTAATATTAAGGTTTAATTTTTCTAACCAATCACTTGCAAATGCTGCTCTTTCTTTATATTTGTTATATTCAGAAGGCTCCTGTTTAAATAATTTAGAACGGTCAAGTCCCTTAGGGTGCTTATCATCAGCTTTCATATCAATATCAATCACCGCAACGTAATATTCTACGCCGTCAAAGACGGCGAGGCTACGTTTGCCAGGCCTGAAGCCGAGATTATAGGCGTGTTCGGATGAAATATTATCTTTATACAAGGCGAATATTTCATCTTTGGATAATTTTTTTAAATTATTCCAATCTTTACGGCTTGGAATTTTAGAATTAGGCAATAACGGGTGCAGGTCAAAGCCTGCATTATAAAAAAATTCAATAAATTCTTTTGTTTTTATTATCGGGGTTTTCATTATTTTTATCCTCAGCGTCGGGCTAAAGCCCTACGATGCTTATATTATTAAATGCGGCGTTTTATGTAAATTTTTTCCAAAACTGATTTTGATAGCTTTTTTAACGCCGGTTTATCTATTATCTGATTCGGCGTTCTAAGTTCTGCAACGGTAAGTAGACCTGGATAGCGCTTAAGAATTTTTACATCGAGAGCAAGTTCGGCTTTAATTATATTTTTCATATATAACCAATTAACTTGGGAAAGGTAAACTTTCCGCCCATCCACTTTTTCAACATATGCGGTTATTTCCGTAAACTGATATGGGAATTCCTTTAAACAAGCCTTAGTTTTTGGTAAAATGTAAATATAATTGTCAGATTCGTAATTTTCAGTCATAGGATCGGAAGAAACTAAATAAAAAAATTGCTCATCAAAATCTGCAACATACCCGATAATATTACTTTTTTCCTTAATTTCCATTATAATTTTTACTCCTGTATCTTAATTAACCGGTTTGATGTAATTCTTTTCTAAATATTTTTTAAGATCGGATTCGCGGAACTTATAATATTTCCTTATTCTTACGAAACCAATCTCCCTTGCATAGACGATATTTTGCATCGTTCTGTAGCAGATTCCTAAATATTCCGCTGCTTCATGCATGCCGTATAATTTTTCTTCATTATTGTTCATGCATTTATGATAAAATGCTTTGGAAAGACATAATAGGTTGTATTTTTACCAATTTTGGAGTTCAAAAATGATAAAATACGAATATATCGCAGACAAACTCTACGAGGCTGGCCTTAAATCCGGTTATATAGCCGATTATCTGGGTCTAGGGTACAAGGATTTAAAAGTTCTTGAATTAAGGAAAAGAGAGAAGACGGAAAAGAGTTTAAGAAAAGAGCCGAGCCTTTACAAAAAATTTATTTCCTGCATGGATTTATTCGACGAAAGGGTGAAGGAATTTGCCAAAATTATTAAAGCAAGAAAAATAGATTATAAAAAATGGGATGAGTTGTTTAAAAAGTATGAAATCACCGATAACAGCTTAACAAAATTCCTTTTGTCCCAAAAATATTTTTATGATTTTTCAAATGATTCTGATTTATTTGCGGTTAAAGACTATCTTGACGATATTTGTATAAATGAAAAAATTAAATTATCGTCTAATGATATATATTTCTTGTATGGAAAGTTCCTAAAAAAGATTTTCGTGGATCCAAGAAAGGATATAGAATTTTTGCTTAAAAACGGCGTATCATATTACAATATAGCCAAGCTTTTCAATAATTCTCTCTCTGGTGTAAACGGACGGGATTTCAGGACGATGACAAAAACCTTTAAACGGCCGGAGGTAAAGCCTCATAAGCAAAAAGCCAACGAGGAAGCTCTTAAAAAAATAATTACAGAAAGCAAAATGAATGCGAATATTCTTAATGCGGCCAGGCTGGTTAAATTTTTTTCAAAAAGGGATGCAAATCATATAGTCCAAGTATTGTTGTATAACTCGGCGGACTGTCCAAGTACCGAGGTCGAAAAGAAGATTGAGCTACCGCTCGAGATGTTGTTCAAAGAAGGGCTTTGCGTATTATATGATAATGTCTGAATTTAATGATTAAGGGAACCATCATGGACGATTACTTCCATTCCCTCAAAACGATAAAGACTAAAGAACCTGTAAAAGGCATAAGCATAAGGTCGGTTTACTTAGACAATGTCATGCTTACCCATATCGAGTTCGAGCCCGGCAGTATTATACCGGAGCATAGACATTCCAACGAGCAGATTACCTTAATATTGGCAGGCAAAATGGATATGGCGGTCGGTAATAAAAAAAAGACAGTCGTAAAAGGAGACGTTATCGTAATTCCGGCAAATATAGAACATAGCGCCAAGATACTTGACGAATTTACCATTGCTGTAGACGCATGGTCTCCGGCGAGGGAGGATTACAAGTAGCAATGGAGATACAAAAATAACCGCATTAAATTATAAAATAGAAATGATGTTTTCCTACTATATTACTACCAAATTTTATAAAGTATTATTTTATTATTAATATTAATAAGTTATTAGCTACATCAACAGACTACGAATCTGCAGGCCGGGGGTTCGAATCCCTCTGGGCGCACCACACAAGACTCCATTTAAAATAAACATATGGAAATTAAATTTAATTCATTTTTAGAAGACGTTTTTAAGCGAAGAATAAGGTTTTCATGGGAAAGAAAAAGCCATATTGAAAGCACCCACTACGAGATGAATGGGGAAATGGGTAAAATTCAAGAAACTTTACAAAATCCCGATATAGTTGTAAAATCAAAAGTAGACGTAAGTGTTGAATTATTTTATAGAAACTATAAAAACACTCCAACTGGAGAAAAATATTTATGTGTTGTCGTGAAAAATAAAGAGGACAATAATTTTATTATAACTTCTTGTTTTACGGACACGGTTAAAAAAAGGGAATTATTATGGCAAAAGAGATAACGGTATATTACGACAAGGAAGGGGATTATTTTGAGGTAATGTTCGAAAAGAAGAAAGGGTATTTTAAAGAAACCGCTAAC
>JAJXZU010000213.1:0-5978 GCA_021779895.1 bacterium | reverse complement strand
AAAAGATAAAAGAAAAAAAACCGGATATTCTAACAAAGTCCGGCATTATGGTAGGGCTCGGCGAAGACGACGCCGAGGTTTTTAAAGCTATAGACGATTTGATAAATAACGGCGTAGAATTTATAACTATCGGGCAGTACTTAAGGCCGTCGCTCGAAAATATTCCGGTTCACAGATACGTTCCCCTCAAAAAATTCATAGAATATAAAGACTATGCAAATAAGAAAGGCGTAAAGCACGTTTTTTCCGCCCCTTTAGTTAGAAGTTCTTTCGGCGCCGAAAAATTTTTTAAACATTCGTCCTAAAATACGCCTCACCCAAATTCCGATTTAGAAATTTATAGATAAGGATTACCAAAATTACTTAATAATGTCATTGCTTCGCTGCGCTCGCAATGACTATTAATCGCGGTGAATTTAGATATTGGAATTTATTATGTAGTTTATAAATCGGGATTTGGGTCTCATTTTATTATTTATTTTATCGCAATAAAATAATATAATATAATCTAATTTTTTATCCTTATTGAGGGATTTTATAATGACAGAAGATTTTGAAACTATTAAAAGGCTTCCGCCGTATGTTTTTGCGGAAGTAAATAAAATAAAAATGGAAGCCAGAAAACGCGGCGACGATATTATCGACCTTGGAATGGGCAATCCGGATTCTCCCACCCCCGATTATATAATAGAAAAATTGGTCGAAGCGTCTAGAAATCCTAAAAACCACAGATATTCGGTATCCCGCGGAATATTTAAACTAAGGCTTGCCATAGCCAATATGTATAAGCGCAATTACGGAGTGGAACTTGACCCCGATTTGGAAGCGATAGTTACGATGGGCATAAAAGAAGGTTTGAGTCATCTTATGCTTGCAATTATAAATAAGGGCGACGTCGCTTTCGTGCCTAATCCTACATATCCCATACATGCTTACAGCGTTATTATAGCCGGCGGAGACGTTCGGAGCATACCTTTAATTCCAGGCGAAGATTTTTTCGAACATCTGATGACGGCGCTTAAACAGACATGGCCCAAGCCTAAGATTATCGTATTAAGTTTTCCGCATAACCCGACAACGGTTACGGTAGAACTTGATTTTTTCGAGAAATTAGTCGATTTTGCAAAGGAAAACAGTATATATATAATCCACGATAACGCATATGCCGATTTGACTTTCGACGGATATAAAGCTCCCAGTTTTTTGCAGGCTAAAGGCGCAAAGGATGTCGGAATCGAGTTTTTTTCTATGTCGAAAAGCTACAGCATGGCCGGATTCAGGGTCGGTTTTGCCCTCGGCAATCCGGTTCTTATCAATGCTCTTTCGAGGATAAAAAGCTATTTGGATTACGGAATGTTTCAGCCTATCCAGATAGCCTCCATTATAGCCTTAAACGAAGAAATTCAACATAACGCGATAAACGATATGGTCATGCATTACAAAAAAAGAAGGGACGTACTCATAGAAAGTTTCAGATTTGCCGGCTGGAATATCGAAAAACCCAAAGCTACCATGTTTGTATGGGGGAAAATACCGCAACAATTTTTGGACGCCGGAATTAAATCTCTCGAATTTTCAAAATTGTTGCTTGATAAAGCGAAGGTTGCGGTTTCTCCTGGCATAGGGTTCGGCGAATACGGCGACGAGTACGTCCGTTTTGCGCTTGTAGAAAACGAAATGCGAATAAGGCAGGCGTCAAAAGGAGTAAAACATTTTATTAACAACGAAGAGTTTTTTCATAAAGCGGTCTAGGGTCAACATTATATGAAAAAAGAGATTAATATAGGACTTTTAGGTTTCGGAACCGTCGCCTCAAGTTTTTACCGCATATTTTCGGAACAAAAAAGCGAACTGGATTCTATTTTTTCCGTTCCGGTAAATATCAGAAAGATATTTACCCGCGGAAACAGTCATCCGGTTACCGAAAACATAAAAAATATTTCGGTTAAAAATGTTTCCGACATACTAGAAGACAAGAAGATCGACATCGTAATAGAGCTCATAGGAGGAATTCACCCGGCAAAGGATTTCATACTAAAGGCGATATCCGAAGGCAAAAGCATTATTACCGCAAATAAAGCCCTTCTTGCGGAACACGGCGAAGAGATATTTAAGGAATGCTTAGAAAAAAAATCCAATATAGGGTTCGAGGCCGCCGTCGGAGGTGGAATACCTATATTGAGGGCTATAAAAAACGGACTTGCAGGCGACAAAATCAAGTCGGTTTATTCGATAATTAACGGTACCTCTAATTTTATATTATCTAAAATGACCAGAGAAGGCGGAAAATTCGAGGACGTGCTTAAAAAGGCGCAGGAAAAAGGCTACGCCGAAGCAGACCCTTCGCTGGATATAAACGGGACCGACAGCGCCCACAAGCTTGCGGTTTTAGGAAGGCTTGCATTTTCTACCAGCCTGTCCATGAAAGATGCGATAATAGAAGGAATAGAAGATATAACGCAGTTGGATATTAGTTTCGCAAAAGAACTCGGATATACGGTAAAACTTCTTGGTATCCTTAAAAATGAAGATTCTAAAATAGAAATAAGAGTTCACCCTACTTTAATACCGTCTTCAAGCCTTTTATCAAAGATAGACGGAGTGTTTAACGCATTCTTAGTAAATACTAAATTTGCGGGACCGTTAAGCCTTACGGGTTACGGCGCGGGCGGAAACCCCACGGCAAGCGCGGTAATGGGCGATTTAATGGAAATGATATCCAGGCTGGTAAACGAAGACAGCCATCATGATTTTATTATTTCTAAAATAAAAAATAAACTTAATATCAAAAGCAAAAAAGATATTATTTCTAGATATTACCTTAGATTTTCGGCTATGGACAGACCGGGCGTTCTTTCAAAAATATCGGGAATTCTCGGCGAAAATTCTATAAGCATAAGTTCCATGCTCCAAAAAGGCAGGAAGGTGGAAGGTTCTGTTCCCATAGTAATTACTACGCATGAGGCCAACGAGGAGGAATTGTTCAAAAGCATTGCGTTATGCGATAAATTAGACGTTATTTCCGCAAAAACCATGGTTTTAAGAATAGAAGACAACATTAGTTAAAAGGGGGAGGACGGTTTGGTACTTAAAAGATATGAAGGCGTGATAAAAAGGTATAGCGATTTTTTGCCTGAAATCGACGACAGGCATATAATTACTATACTTGAAGGAAACACTCCTTTGATAAAGGCACGCAACTTAGGGAAAATTATAAATCCGGATATCGAAATATATTTCAAATACGAAGGTTTAAATCCGACCGGTTCTTTCAAGGATAGAGGCATGACTATGGCTGTATCTAAAGCCGTGTCCGACGGTTCAAAAGCCGTAATATGCGCTTCGACCGGAAACACTTCTGCATCAGCATCGGCTTATGCGGCAAGAGCTGGAATAAAATCTTTCGTTTTGATACCGGAAGGCAAAATAGCGTCCGGCAAACTTTCGCAGGCTTTAGTCCACGGCGCAGTCGTTATGCAGATTCAGGGAAATTTTGACGACGCTCTGGTAATTACCCGCGAAATCGCAAAGGATTACGACGTTACATTAGTTAATTCCGTCAATCCTTTCAGATTGGAAGGACAGAAGACGGCTAGCTTCGAAATAGCCGACGAGCTGGGCTCGGCACCCGATTACCATATTCTTCCCGTGGGAAATGCAGGAAATATAACGGCTTACTGGAAAGGCTACAAAGAATATCATGTCGCAGGTAAAATCAAAAGCCTTCCAAAAATGCTCGGTTTTCAGGCGGAAGGGGCTGCTCCTATAGTTTTAAACCATATAGTCAAAGAACCGCACACGGTTGCGACGGCAATAAGAATAGGCAACCCCGCAAGCTGGCAAAAAGCCGTTGAGGCAAGAGACGAATCTGGAGGATTAATCGAATCCATAAGCGACGAAGATATATTAAAGGCATATGCGCTTCTTGCAGCAAATGAAGGCATATTCTGCGAACCTGCTTCCGCTATAAGTTTCGCCGGATTAATAAAATTGAACGGACGCGGATTTTTTGAAAAAGGCGCCGTTTGCGTCCTTACTCTCACCGGACACGGACTTAAAGACCCCGGTAACGCGATTAAAGTTTCGAAAGAGCCTATCGTAGTACCGTGCGATAAACATTCAGTACTCAAAGCAATGGGATTAAAGTAGTAAAAGATTGGCGAGCCTCGCTGGACTCCGTCCGCTGACGCTCGCAATGGCTTTATGCCGTCATTGCGAGGAGCCAATGCGACGAAGCAATCTTTTGTAATCTATGCGGTTGCTGTATATTAAAAGTTAAGTATTTTTTTATGAAACACATAATTTTGCAAAGAATATAATCGGGAGGATTTATTAATTAAATGGACAGACATAAATACGTTATTTTATGCCCTGACGGCATGGCGGATTTACCCCTGCCGGAACTTGGCGGGAAGACGCCCTTGGAATATGCAAAAACGCCTAATATGGATTCCATAGCGGCAAAAGGAGTTACCGGTTTGATAAAAACCATTCCGGACGGATGCCTTCCGGGCAGCGATATAGGCTCTATGTCTATACTTGGCTACGACCCGTTAAATTATTATACGGGCAGGTCGCCGTTAGAAGCGGCAAGCATGGGCGTCGAACTGGGGAAAGATGATGTAGCGTTCAGGCTTAATCTCGTCAATATATTGGAAAAAGGCGGGAAAAGATATATGCATGACTATTCAGGCGGTCATATTACTACCGAAGAAGCGAAAAGCATAATAGAAACATTTCAAAAAGAACTCTCCAGCGATAAGTTTCATTTTTATCCGGGCGTGAGTTACAGGCATCTTCTGGTTGCAGGAGGCATAGATATAAACGGGCTTCAAACCGTTGCGCCGCACGATATACCGGATTTGCAAATAGACGAATATCTTCCGCATGGGGCGGCGTCAAGTCCCGAAATACTTGAAATAATGCAAATGGCCGAAAAAATATTGGAGAATCACGACGTAAATAAAAGAAGGGCCGCCGCAGGGAAACTTCCGGCAAATTCTATATGGTTGTGGGGGCAGGGATACAAGCCCTCTATGCCGACTATTAAAGAAGCCTACGGTTTAAGCGGTTCGGTTATTTCGGCGGTAGATTTGGTTAAGGGAATAGGAAAATATGCCGGGCTTAAAGTAATAAACGTTCCCGGGGCTACCGGATATTTAGATACTAATTATAAGGGCAAAGTCGAATACGGAATAGAATCGTTAAACAGCGGAGACTTTGTTTATATACACGTCGAGGCTACCGACGAGGCCTCCCATGAAGGAAGCATAGATAAAAAACTCAAAGCCATAGAAGATTTCGATAATTTTATAGCCGGCGGGGTGCTTCAAGGGCTTAAGAAATTCGGAGAATATACCGTAATGGTTTTGCCGGACCATTACAATCAGGTCAAATTGAAAAAGCATACGCCTGAGCCGGTTCCTTTCTGCAGTTTTTCTACCAAAATTAATAACGCGGACGGTAAATACAGCGCCGGTCATTATTCCGAAACATTAGCCCAAAACAGCGGTTTATTTTTCGTTTCAGGCTCGTCTTTATTTAAGGCTTTTTTAAATTCGTTTAAAGATTTTATCTAACGAAACTAATTTTTTGCTTGATTTTAAAAAAATGTTTTATTATAATCTATAGCAACTTAAATTTCGGCTTTATTCTAATTTAACTTAAATAGATTATAAGGAGGTAATCTATCTATGGCATCTTATCAAAAACTTACCGAACCCAAGGAAGGTTCGAAAATCAAGGTCTTAGGGCCAAACAAATTTGAAGTTCCCAACGACCCCATTATTCCTTTTATCGAAGGCGACGGAATCGGCGCAGATTTAACGAGGGCAATGCACACCGTTATCAATGCGGCGGTTAAAAAAGCTTACGACGGCAAAAGAAAAATCCACTGGTTCGAAGTTTACGCAGGAGAAAAAGCGGTCGAAAAATACGGCGAAGGACAGTATCTTCCCGAAGATACTATAACCGCCCTC
>JAJXZU010000081.1:0-6097 GCA_021779895.1 bacterium | reverse complement strand
AAGATAAAGGTATCGTTTCCAACGAGCCTTCGGTGGTTGCCGTTCACATAGACTTGCGCGGGGACAAAAAAATTCTTGCCGTAGGAAAAGACGCCAAGAAAATGCTGGGGAGGACGCCCGGCAACATCTCCGCTATAAGACCCATGAAAGACGGCGTCATAGCAGACTTCGAAGTCGTAGAGGCTATGCTGAAATATTTTATAAGAAAAATCCACAATAGAAAAACTATGATAAGACCTCGAATTATCGTTGCGATTCCGTCAGGCATTACCGCCGTGGAAAGAAGGGCAGTAAGAGAATCCGCCGAAGCGGCGGGAGCGAGGGTAGTTTATCTTATAGAAGAGCCGGTAGCCGCGGCAATAGGCGCGGGACTTCCGATTACCGAAGCCGCAGGAAATATGATAGTCGATATAGGAGGCGGGACTACCGAAGTGGCGGTGATTTCTATGTCGGGCATAGTTTTCGCCAAATCGCTCAGGGTAGGCGGAGATAAAATCGACGACGCCATAATTCAATACATAAAGAAAAAATATAATCTTCTCATAGGCGACAGGACGGCTGAGCTTGTCAAAATGACTATAGGCACCGTTTATCCGGTTGAAGAAGAATCGAAAATGAATATTAAAGGAAGAGACCTTGTAAGCGGGATACCGAAAATTATCGAAATAACTTCTTCCGAAGTTTTGGAGGCCATATCGGAACCTGCGGCGCAAATAGTCGATGCTATAAAAACTACGTTAGAAAAAATTCCGCCGGAGCTTTCGTCCGATATCGTCGATAGAGGAATAGTGCTTGCGGGCGGCGGAGCTCTTTTGAAAAATATAGACGTTCTCATTAGGGAACATACCGAACTGCCGGTCATCATAGCGGACGATCCTCTGACCTGCGTCGTTCGCGGAGCAGGCAAGGCATTGAGCGAAATTAACGTCCTGAAAGATATAATGCTCGAGAATTAACCCCCGTAATTATTTAATCGTCGTGGGAAAATTTATTAAAAAGTTAAAGCTTAAAAAACACAAGGACGCAATAGTTCTTCTTATAATCATAGCAATATCGGCTTCGATTTATATACTTTCCGCGAACGGATTTAAATTCGGAGGCTTATTTTCCGATTTTATAAGCGACTCCGTATATTCAATCTATAAAGCCGTAGATTATCCGGTCGGTATTTCCGAAAAACTTTATAAAAATTATATTGACCTTGTATCCGTTAAAGAGCAAAACAAGAAGCTTAAGTCGGAATTAAAGAAGATAAAATTTAAGCTTAACCTTTATAAAGCCTACGATATAGAAAACAGGAACTTAAAAGCCGTCCTGTTTTTAAAAAGCTCCATAAATAAAAAATCGGTTCCCGCCGCCGTCCTGCTTCACGGGATAGAAGGCTGGTTTTACAGCCTCTATATAAATAAAGGCGCTAAAGACGGAATCCAAAACGGAGACGGCGTTATTTCATACGGCGGAGTGGTAGGCCGGGTCGTTTATGCGGGACGCCGCCGTTCCAGAGTTATTCCGATTACCAATCCGAAATGCGTTTTTTCGGTAATAGACGCCAATACCGGAACTATGGGCATAGCTCAGGGGATAGGCAACGGTTATCTTAAGATGAGATTCGTATTCAATTCCAAAAAAGTCGATAAAGGCGACAAAATTTTGACGTCCGGGCTTGGAGGCGTTTTTACTCCCGGCATATACGTAGGCAGGGTAATCCTGATAAGAAAAAAAAGCTATAATATCTTTCAGCGCATAACGATAATCCCATATAAAAATCTATTTAACGGCAAATATGTCCTCGTCGAGAAATAATCTATACAAATATATTTATACAATATGTTTATTTTTGTTTTTAATGATATTATCCCTCATTTTTAACGATAATTTCAGTTCCGGCGGTTTCTATGCCTTTCCCAATCTCGCTATAGCCGGCTTAGTGTATATATCGGCATATTTGGACTTATATCCAGGATGGCTTACGGCATATATATTGTTTTATATATACGGTTCTATGACGCCTTTAAATCCGGCCGTTTTCGGATTCATAGGAACTTTGTCCTATTCCGTTTCCTATATTTTATGGCGCAAGATTCCCTACGAAAATGCGGCTACCGAGATACTTATCTCATTTATCGCCTCGTCGGCTTATTATCTATCGCTTTTTCTGGTAGTCTTTTATTGCTACGGCATGCATTTTTTATATTGGGATTTTTTCCTTTCCTACGGTTTCCCCGTGTCCGTTTCGACCGCTCTTTTTACCCCCGCGGTATTTTTCTTTTTTAAAAAAGCAGGATATAAAAATTTTTTAAAAAAGAATAAAATAATATATTTATAAATTAGAAGAAAATATTTGCATAAATTTCAGCCTGAATATAAAATATAATGCAATAGGAATAAAATATTAAAATTATTTAAGGAGCTTTAAACAATTATGCTTGATTTTTTAAGAAGATTTTATGCGCATACCGCAGGTAAAATTATTACGATACTCGTAGGGCTCTTATTTATAGTCGGCTTCAGTTTTCTTCCTTATATTTTGGGCGTCGGAAGAGGGGTTTCGCCACGGGATGCCGCTACAGTAGCCGGAAAGGGAATATCGTTAAACGAGTTAAGCAGATATTACGGAAAGCTCGAAAACGAATACGAGAAACTTTACGGAAAAAAATTAACCCAAAAAGAATTAAGCGAATTGGATTTAACCGGTTCCGCCCTCTCGTCTTTGATTGCCGACAGAGTTTTGGAATCGAAAAAAGACGTATTCGGAATAAATGTTTCCGACGGATTTATAGCGCGCAATATAGCATCTTTTCAAGTGTTCCAGAAAGACGGAAAATTCAGCGACAGATTGTTTAAAAGCGTCCTGCTTTCCAATCATACTACTCCGGCAAGTTTCGAAAAAAAATATAAAGCCCAAATCATAAGGACTTATATCAGAAGAATAATAGGCGAATCTTTCAGCTTAGCCGACGTTCAATTTTTAAACGACTATAAAATTAAAAATAAATCCGTTTCTTTTGAAATAGCGGTTTTCGGCTCGAAAAACAAAGCAGGCGGTTTTCTTAAGAAAGCAGTCATCTATAATAAAGACTTTAGCGGACAGGCAAAAAAATACGGCGGAACGGTTAGGAAAGTTCCTCTTTTTTCGGAGATAGACCTAGTAAAATCGGCTTATTTCAAAAAATATTCCATAAGCGGAAGCATACTTAAATCTATATTTTCTACTGGGCAGGGCGAAGTTGTATCGGGGGTTTTTCCGGTGAAATCCGGGTATGCCGCAATTAAAATATTAAAGGTTTATTTTCCCGAATATGTTTCCGATGCAAATGCTAAAGGCGGCGGAGAAGCGCTGTTGAAAGAAAAGGAGCTTTACGGTTTTCAGAAAGAGCAGGAATTTCTTGACGATTACGTTGATTATTTAGAATCCAAATCGAACGTTAAAATTAACAGAAGCGCTTTGGCGGCGTTTCATCCCTATTAAATAAATAATGTCCATTTACGGAGATGATTTGCAAAATTATTTAGATTTCGCGGTAGAACTTGCTAAAGACTGCGGAAAAATAATTTCTAAAAATTTCAGAAAAACTCATACCGTAAAATATAAAGGTCCGGTCGATATAGTCACGGAAGCCGACGCGGCTTCCCAGAATTATGCCGTCAGCAGCATTAAAAAAGCATTTCCTTCGCATTCTATCCTGGCAGAGGAGGATAATTGCAAAATTTCTAATAATTCAGAATTTAAATGGATTATAGACCCGTTGGACGGCACTACTAATTATGCGCATGGGCTCCCTATTTTTTGTTTCTCGGCGGCGCTGGAAAAAGATTCGGAAATAATTATGGGATGCGCATATAATCCGGTCTTAAAAGAGATGTTTTACGCCGTTAAAGACGGCGGAGCATATTTAAACGGCAAAAAGATTAATGTTTCTAAAACGGCGGTATTCGAGAGATGCCTGCTGTCAACCGGTTTTCCGTACGACAAAAAAATTAATCCCGATAATAATTTCGACCATTTCAGGGATATTTCCGTTGACGTTAGGGGCATAAGGCGGCTCGGCTCTGCAGTTTTGGATATCTGTTACGTCGCCGCCGGATTTCTCGACGGATACTGGGAACTTAATTTAAACCCGTGGGATATGGCTTCGGGAAGCTTGATAATAAAAGAAGCCGGAGGCGCCGTTACGGATTTTTGCAAAAAGCCGCTGGATATTTATAAAAAAAGGATACTCGCCTCCAACGGTTTGATTCACGACCGGATGTCGGAAATTCTATGCAGATAAAATATGTCGTCGCAATATAACGAAAACGGAATATTAAAAGGGCAGAAAAACAGGATTAATTTACTTGCGGTTATCGTTACGGTACTCCTTGTAATCTTAATCGTCAGGCTTTTTTATCTGCAGATCGTCAAAGGAGGCTACTATTACAAACTGGCGAAAGATAATGCGACGAGAGTAATATATCTTACCGCTCCGAGAGGCGACATACTTTCGAAAAGCGGCAAAATATTCGTAGATAACGAATCTTCGTTTAATATAGCCGTTATTTTGTCGCGCGTAAAAAAAAGAAAAACGGAGTTCAAATTCCTTGCCGGCTTAATGCATAAAAGCTACAGAAAAATTTTACAAAAAGTAAAAAAAGAAGAATTTCTGCCTCCTTACGAACCTATTATTTTAATACGCAATATTTCGCTCAAAGAACTTTCCAAGTTTGAGGTGAACAAGCTCTTCCTTAAAGGTTTTTTTATAGCAAAAATTCCTATAAGGCATTATCCGTACGGAAAAATGGGCGCCCAGATTTTCGGATACGTCGGACCGGTATCTTCTACGGAGTTAAAAGAAAAAAAATACGGTTATCTTAACTCGTCCGATATTATAGGAGAAACCGGACTCGAATATTACTATCAAAAATATCTGCACGGCAAAGACGGCGAAAAAAGAATCGTAGTGAATTCCAAGGGCGAACCTATAGGCAATATAGTCGTCAAAAAGCCGGTTATGGGCGCGAATTTATATACCACGCTCGATTTTTCCCTGCAAAAACTTGCGTACAAGCTTATGAAAAAAAGAGAGGGTGCGGTAATCGCGGTTAATCCGAACAACGGAAAAATTTTGGCTATGGTATCTACGCCGTCTTTTAATCCTTTTTATTTTTCGGAGGGGATAAGCGGAAAGCACTGGGATTCAATTATAAACAACGACGAACATCCTTTGCAGAACAAAGGGATTCAAAATGCTCTCGCCCCCGGTTCGACTTTTAAAGCGGTTGCTTCCCTTGCCGCTTTGTCTTTGCATCTTATAACGCCGGAAGAAAAAATTTATTCCGGTCCGACTTTTAAACTGGGCGACGCCGTATTTTATAACTGGAACCCCTACCAAAATTCTAAAGTAAACCTGTACAGGGCGATTGCGGAATCCGTCGATACCTATTTTTATTCTATCGGGGTCAGGATAGGCATAGACCAGCTTGCGGATTACGCCCGCAGATTAGGCTTGGGGGAGAAAACCGGAATAGACCTTCCCGACGAAAATCCGGGATTCATTCCTACCAAGCGGCTCGTTTATCAAAGGTATCACAGCCGGTGGTATAAAGGCTCCACCCTTTCCGCTATTATCGGGCAGAGTTACGACCTTGTATCGCCGATACAGCTTTTGATGGCATACAGCGCTATCGCCAACGGCGGAAACCTTTACAGACCGTTTCTTTTGCAAAAGATAGTGTCGTGGAACGGAAAGATATTGAAAGAAATGAAACCCAAATTCGTCCGGCGCATAAATATAAAGCAAAAATATCTTAACGCCGTTAAAAAGGGCCTTTGCGACGTCGTAAGCAAAGATTACGGAACGGCGATAAACGCTAGAATAAAAGGCATAAAATTTTGCGGGAAAACCGGAACCGCCCAGATTATTTCAAAAACATATTCTATTTACGATATAAAATATATACCGAGAAAATACCGCGATAACGCATGGTTTGTAGGTTTCGCCCCTTTAAACGACCCTAAAATAGCCGTCGTGGTACTTGATATGCACGCCAGATTTCTCGGAGCGAACGCGGCGGTTATAGCTAAAAAAATAGTCGAAAAATATTTAGAGCAAAAAGGCTT
>JAJXZU010000007.1:0-6164 GCA_021779895.1 bacterium | reverse complement strand
TCCACAAATTCCTTTAATTTTTTATTCGATTTAATATCGCCGATTTTAATATTAAAATAATTACATACCGATTTTATAATATTTTCCGCCGTTATAACTTTTTCATTTTCTTTAAGTAAATTTGACGTCGCTTCTATTGCAAGATCGATAGTAATAGGTTTTCCGGTAAAAGAGGAGTAGGCCGATATTTTAATCATCGCCCCTTCCAATTCTCTTATATTTGAACTGATTTTATTGGCTAAAAGGTTTAAAACGTCGTCAGGAAAATTAATATTATTCAATAAGGCTTTTTTCTTAAGAATTGCTACCCTGGTTTCAAAATCCGGCGGCTGAATATCCGCTATTAGCCCCCATTCAAATCTTGACCGTATCCTTTCTTCGAGGCTTACTATGTCTTTAGGTATTTTATCGCTCGATACTACTATCTGTTTTTGGTTTTCATATAAGGCGTTAAAAGTATAAAAGAATTCTTCCTGGGTTCTTTCTTTCCCCGCGATAAATTGTATGTCGTCGATAAGCAGGACATCGACGTTTCTATATCTGTTTCTAAATTCGACCATTTTATCGTCCCTTATAGAAGTTATCATTTCATTGGTAAATTTTTCGGACGAAACGAGATATACCGTTAAATTTTTTTCTTTTATTATCTTATTTGCTATAGCGTTAAGCAGGTGCGTTTTGCCGAGTCCGACGTCGCTGTAAATAAACATAGGATTATACGTCTGTCCCGGCAGGTTGGCTACTGCAAAACTTGCGGCATGAGCAAATTGGTTGCCGGAGCCTATAACAAAGTTTTCAAAAGTATATTTAGAATTAACGTTAAGGTAGGTTTTTTTAAGATTTTTTTTATTCTCGGAAATTTTTTCGGTATCCGCCGCTTTATTTAAAACATAACTGCCGGAACCGTTATTTTTTATGTCGGGCGCAGAAACAGCGATATTATTTTCCCCGGAACCGAAATTATCGGAGCTTTCGTTGATATTATAAATAAAATTAAGCTCTTCTTTATTGTTTAAATTTTTCCAGATATTTAAAATGATTTCTTTATACGATTCGTTAATAATATCTTTAAAAAATTTATTGGGAACAGAAAATATCAAAGTATTATCGCTTAAACATATATCGGTAGGATTGAACCATATATTAAAATTGCTGGCGCCGATTTCTTTTTTTAATTCTTCAAGCAAAGGTTCTACTTTATCCATAAAATATATTTGAATTTTTATTAAAGACGGGAATATTAAAATTAAACAGAGTTGTCAACAATTGTTGATAACTCAAATTGTATAATAATTACAAGAACTTAAATTAAAAATTTTATAACAAATAAGTGCTGATTTGCCTATTATTTTTTTAAGATTTAAATTATAAAAAATCAGACA
The DNA here is from genome assembly GCA_021779895.1 of bacterium. Classification (GTDB taxonomy): domain Bacteria; phylum SZUA-79; class SZUA-79; order Acidulodesulfobacterales; family Acidulodesulfobacteraceae; genus Acidulodesulfobacterium_A. The sequence continues at coordinate 4,782 of JAJXZU010000007.1, read as the reverse complement.
AATCAACATTATCAAATTTTTTAATATATTTCAATTAAATTTTATCAAAATATTTCTTGTAAAATCAATACGTTAATTAATAAAAGCTTTAATAAGCCTATATTTTATCATAGGTTAGGGTTAAATTGGAAATAAAAAAAGCTTGACATCTTAATGCTTATTTGCTTTAATAAAAATTTACCATAATTTTATTAATATTTAGTATGGAGCAAATCTTATGAAGCGCACATTTCAGCCGAGCAAGTTAAAAAGAAAAAGAACCCACGGTTTTTTGAGCAGAATGAGCACAAAGAACGGAAGGTTGGTTTTATCGAGACGCAGGAGAAAAGGACGTAAAATACTGGTTCCGATAATTAGTTCTAAATAAGTTTTATGCATTTAAGATGCCTGAAATAAATTTTAAATTAAACGAATTTTTAAAATTAAAAGATAAAGAATTTATAAATTATATCTTTAAGCAGGGAAATAAAAAACCTCAAAAAATTTCGGTCATATTTTACGTCGAATCCCCCCGGTTTAAATTTTTAATTACTTTTAAAAAAAAGCTTTTAAATTCGGTAAAACGTAATAAATTAAAAAGGCAGATTAAAGAATTTATAAGACTTAATCAGTATAATCTTAAAAAGATAGATTGCGCAATATTGATCGTAAAATTTCCCGCTTCCAGAATTCAGTTATTAAAAGAACTTGAATTTCTATTAACGCCATGAAGATTTTAAATAAATTTTTTATACTGCTGATAATTTCTTATAAAAAGTTTTTATCTCCGTTACTGCCTCAAAGTTGCAGGTTTTATCCTACCTGTTCAGAATATGCCGTCGAATGTTTCGAGTCGTTCGGTTTTATTAAGGCTTTGTCCATGTCTGTTTACAGGATTATCAGATGCAATCCCCTGTCTAAGGGCGGATTCGACCCTGTCCGCAGGCATCTGCATTAATCTAAATATTTATAATTACTGACGGGAGCGCCCTCAAGTCCGTTCCCACAAAAAAAGGAGATTTTTTTGGAAAAAAGAATTATAGTCGCTTCTATCATATCGGTGCTATTAATTTTAGCATGGGGCTATTTTATGCCTCATCCCGCGCGGCAGGCCGCCGTTAAAAAAGCGCCCGCCCCCATCCCCGTCAAGAATGTCGTCCTAAAAACCAAAATTATTTCTAAAAAACCGGGAAGTTCTATAGAGATATCTAAATCAGTTCAAAATATTAAAAACGTATCGTATGAAGGAAAAAAATTTTACGCGGCATTCGATAAGTCCGCGGGAGCAATTTCAAGTTTAAATCTTTTAAATTATTCTTATACCGAAAAAGATTTAAACAATAAAGTCAACCTCGGCAATTCTAAAAATATTTCAGAAATGGTTAACTTTATTCCCGAAAACGCCGAAGCGCCTATAAAGCTTACAAAGATAATTAAAGAAAACGGCACGATAAAATTTATTTACGGCATTGGAAACAAGGCAATATTAACGAAAGAATATAAATTTTCCGACGGAAAATATCTTTTTACGGATGCTGTTTATATTAAAAATCTTACAAATAGAAGTTTTAATTTTAAAGGCTATTTCATTATCTCGGCCGGTTTAAAACCCGCTTCAGTCAAAAGTTCGGATTATGTCGATTTTGCCCCCGCGGTTTATCTTAACAAAAGTTTGATTGCGCCTGCGGTTAACAATACGGCAAATTACAGCGGAAACATTTCATTTGCGGGTTTTAACTCTAAATATTTTTTATTTTCAGCCGTATCTCCGGGAACTGATATATCGGTCAAAAAAACCGGCGACATTGTTTCTTTTGTAATTCCTAAAACAATATCCGTTCCTTCAGGAAAAACTGCTGTAAGCTATTTGAAAATATACGGAGGGCCGAAAAAGCTGTCCCTGCTTACCCCATTGAACCACAATCTTAATTCGACTTTAAGTTTCGGATTTTTCGGTTTTTTTTCTATAATTTTACTTCATATACTGGAGTTTTTTTACGGCTTTGTCCATAATTACGGACTTGCCATAATACTTCTCGTTTTGGGAATAAGGATAGTATTTTATCCTCTTACTTATACGGGATTTAAATCTATGAAGCAGATGCAAAAATTAACCCCTAAAATTAACGAAATGCGGGAAAAATATAAAGACAATAAAGCCGAACTGAATAAAAAAATTATGGAGCTTTATAAAGAAAGCAAGGTAAATCCTTTCGGCGGCTGTCTTCCTATGCTGCTCCAAATCCCCGTCTTTTACGGATTATATCAGACGCTGTTAATGTCTATACAGCTCAGAAACGCACCGTTTATATTCTGGATACATAATCTTTCGGTTCAGGACCCGTATTATATTCTGCCTATTTTAATGGGTATATCCATGCTGATTTCACAAAAAATGAATCCTATGGTAGGAGACCCTACGCAGGCTAAAATTATGCTTATTCTTCCTATAGTTTTTACTTTTATTTTTATTCATTTTCCCGCCGGGCTTCTTTTATACTGGACGGTCAACAATATTTTAACCATTGCCCAGCAGTATATTATTAATAGAAAATTTGCATAATTCAGCTTTATGCCGCTATGTCTTCTTTAACATATGAAATAGATACGATTTGCGCTATTTCCTCCCCTGCAGGGGAGGGAGCGATTAGCATTGTCAGGGCATCCGGCACAGACTGCCTGCATATACTGCAAAAAATTTTTAAGCCGTACCGCAAAGATTTTTCGGACATAAAATCCCGGTTTTTATATACAGGCCGCATTTTCGATTTCCAAACAGAATCCTTCGTAGATGAAGCGGTATGCGTTTTCATAAAAGGTCCGGATTCCTATACCGGAGAAGATATGTTTGAAATATATCCGCACGGAGGAGTATTTAATACCAAATATATCCTTGAAATTATTTTAAAATCAGGGGCAAGACTTGCGCGCAACGGAGAATTCACGAAAAGGGCTTATTTAAACGATAAGATAAATCTTATAAAAGCCGAAGCCGTCCTTGAAATAATTAAGGCAAATTCCCTAAAAACCCTTGTTATAGCAAATAACGAACTGAGCGGTCTTTTAGAGCGGAAAATAAAGGAAATTAAAGAAAATTATATTTATTTGCTTGCTTCCATAGAAGCTTTAATCGATTTTCCTGAAGAAGAATTTGAAAATATTAATGCGGATTTCATTGACAGGGCCGGTAAAACCGCCGTATTAAGCGAAGGCCTAATAGAGTCATATAAAAACTACGAGTTGAATAAACACGGTTTGAGCGTTGTAATCGCCGGAACCCCAAACGTAGGCAAATCAAGCATATTGAACAGGCTCCTCGATAAAAACAGGGCAATAGTTTCCGATACGCCTGGCACCACAAGGGACTACATCGAAGAAAACCTATTTTTATCAAATAAGCCCGTTAAAATTATAGATACGGCAGGCTTGAGAGAAACGGAGAATACTATAGAATATCAGGGCATAAAAGAGAGCTATAATCAGATTAAAAGCGCGGACGCCGTCTTATACGTTTTCGATATAAACGATTTAACGGAAAGCGAGATTTTGAAAAATATAATGGTTGAAAAAAAAGACAGTTTAATCCCTGTCGTAAACAAGGCGGATATGTTTGACGGGAAAGACTTAAGTTTTATGGAAAAAAAAATTATGCGGGCGTTTGAATTTGCCAATGCCCCGGTTTTTATAAGCGCTAAGACCGGCTGGGGTTTTGAAGCAATGAAAAAAGCGGTATATGAAGTTATTTTAAAGATGGAAGGCAGAGTTAAGGATGATGTCGGCATGACTACCCTGAGGCAGAAAAATTTACTGGTAAAATCTTTAAATTTTTTACTTACGGCGAAAGATAAATTTACCGAAGGACAGCCGCTTGAATTAATATCGATAGACTTAAGGGACGGCATTAACGCGCTTGACGAGATTGTCGGGGGAGTAACTGCCGAAGATATTCTGGATAAGCTTTTTAAAGAATTTTGTATAGGCAAATAGAGATATGATAAAAAAGTACGGAGATAATTTTTTTGACGTTATAGTTGTGGGCAGCGGACATGCCGGGATAGAGGCATGCCTTGCTTCTTCGCGCATGGGTTTAAAAACCGCGGTTATTACTATTAATCTGGACAATATAGGGCAGATGTCCTGCAACCCCGCTATAGGAGGGCTAGCCAAAGGGCATCTCGTGCGCGAAGTCGATGCTCTCGGCGGAGAGATGGGAAAGGCTACAGACAGAACCGGCATTCAGTTTAGGACTCTCAATACGAAAAAAGGTCCTGCGGTCAGGTCGTCCCGTGCTCAAGCCGATATGTTTAAATATAAAACCTATATGAAAAATGCTTTAGAATCCGCCGAAAATTTAACTATAGTTCAGTCTATGGTAAATTCCCTGATTGTCGAGAACGGAAAAGCCGCGGGAGTCGTTTTGTGGACGGGCGAAGAACTTTATTCCGATGCCGTTATTTTAACCACGGGAACGTTTTTAAGAGGCCTTGTTCATATCGGTCTTTTTAATTACAATGCGGGAAGAGCCGGAGACTTTGCTTCGAATAATCTTTCTTTAAGCCTGCTTGAAAACGGACTTGAGCTTGGGAGGCTTAAAACGGGAACGACTCCGCGATTGGACGGCAGGACCGTCGATTTTTCGGAACTTGAAGAACAAAAAGGAGAAGACGATTTTATCCCCTTTTCTATCGCGGATAAAAACATAGTTAACGAAATCAGCTGTTATATAACATATACAAATAAAAATACGCATAATATAATTTTAAACGATCTGGACAAGTCCCCGTTATACTGCGGAGTTATTAA
>JAJXZU010000119.1:0-6294 GCA_021779895.1 bacterium | reverse complement strand
ATTATAACAATGATGCCCGCAACAACTATAACTATAATTCTTTTTTTAAATTCTTCGGACTTTTGTATCTCTTCTTTAAATCTTTTCCCCACGATATCTTCTATATGCCTGCCCTTGAAATTTTCGCCCGCCTCCGCTTCCAGCAGGGCGGCGGCTTTTGCTTCGTCCGCTTTCACGGTTTTAGCGAGAAGTTTTACATAACCCTTAAGCAGATGGGGCGAGGAAAATATCGAAAAATCGCCGGTTTCAATAGCTTCAATATACTGCGCCCTGATTTTCGTAATAAGCGAAACTTCATCGACGGCAAGCCCCATAGATTCCCTGCTGGCTTTGAGATATTCCCCTACCCTTTCCGGCGTTTCGCTATCCATAAAACATGCCCTATTTTGAATACAGCATTATTTTTTTTATATAATCCAAAGACTTCGTTCCGTATGCGTTAGTTTTATTCTGTTCATATACGGAAGAAAATATTATTTTGGCCTTATTATACCTTTTTTGGTTAAAATATATCACTCCCTCGTAATATTTCGCAGGCGTAAAAAACATATCGAGTTCTAAAGCTTTTTTAAAGTTATGCAGGCTCTTGTCTAAATTTCCTTTAATGAGATAATATTTGCCTAGATAATAATACGTTAAAAAATATTTCTTATCGAGCAGTTTGGATATAATTAATATTTTTTTTGCTTTTTCAGGCTTATTTTCCGCAAAATATATTTTTGCCAGCTGGGTATAACTCTGGTACGGCCTGTTATAAAAAGGATTTTTCAGCGCTTTTTTCAGATATATTTCAGCGGGGGCATAATCTTTTCTTTTAATGTAAATAATGGCCAAATTATAATAGGCGTCCGAAAATTTAGGATTAATTCTTACGGCTTCCTTGAAATTTTTTACCGCTTCGGCTTCTCTGGCCGTTTCCATATAAACCATTCCTATGGCATTGTAGTTTTTAGCCGAATAGGGATTTAGGTTTTTAGCTTTTATAAACTCCTGCATCGCTTTTATAAAATTTCCGTTCTGGTAAAAACCTACGCCTAGCCTGTAGTACAGGTTGGATTTAAGCCTGCTTTTTTTAGGAACCTGGGACAGTCCGCAACCGGATAATGCCGCAAAAACAAACGCTGCAAGAAAAAATAAACCGGCAAATTTAAAGGTTTTAGTTGCTTTAAGCATATTTAATTTATAATTATGAATATAAACTATTCGGAAAGTTCCTCGAAATAAGTCATTTCCCTGAATTTTTTAAACCTGTCTTTAATCTCGCCGCCGTTTATGGACAAAAATCTGTTTACCGAAAAGCCTTCTACCGCGAAAGACGCCATTATATTTCCGAATACGAGAGCTTTTTTGAGATTGTCGAACGTCATATCGCCGGTATTGTCGATATATCCTAAAAATCCGCCTGCAAAAGAATCCCCCGCGCCGGTAGGGTCTATTACGTTCTCTAACGGATAAGCAGGAACCATAAAGAATTTATTTTCAAAAAACATAGTGGCTCCGTAAGCGCCCCTTTTTAAAATTAATATTTTAGCGCCTGATTTAATAATAGTTTTAGCGCACGAAAAAATAGAGGACTCCCCCGTCAAGAGTCTTGCCTCGGATTCGTTTATAATAAATATATCGGCTAATCCGAGAACTTTCATAAGTTTTTCTTTTTTTCCTTCAATCCAAAAATTCATAGTATCGAGGGCGGTGAGCCTTGGGGCGCCCATCTGTTTTAATGCGTCGAACTGAATATCAGGGTCTATATTGGCAAGAAAAAGCATATCGTTTTTTGAGCCGTGCGGAACGGCGGGTTTAAACGAAGAAAATACCCCGAGTTCGGTCATAAGGGTTTCCGGGTCGGACATATCGTATCCGTATCTGCCTTTCCACCTGAAAGTTTTTCCCTCTTCGGTCTTTATCCCTTTGACGTCTATCGACCTATCCTTAAAAACGCTTAGATGCTTCCTGTCGAAATCGTTTCCTACCGTGCCTATGATTTTGACGTCGGTTAAAAACGACGCCGCCAGCGAAAAATATGTTGCGGAACCTCCCAGGACGTCTCCCGTTTTATCGAAAGGAGTTTCTATATTGTCTATCGCTATGGAACCTATAACCGTTACAGCCATTTTATCGTTTCTCCAATAGTTAAAGGTTAATTTATAATTATTTTTTTGTCACGGGGGACTGGACGCCGTAACCCTGTTTTGCGGCAAGATAACCGGTAGTACCTGCAAGTCCGCCAACGAGCATAAGGGCGCACCCGCTTAAAAAATTTATTGCGCCGAACAGGACCATCGCGAGAGCTATAAGTTTTATTTTTTTCATTTTAATTTTAATTCTCCCTTTCGTTTATTGTTTAATTTATTTATATATTAAATTTTAAGATATTGAAATAAATATTTAAAATTAGTAGAATATAATAAATTTTCCATATATTCTACTATATATAATATTTTAAAATCAAATTAAAATAAACAGGGATTTATAATTATGCATAAAACAAGATATGCCCTTATCTCGGTTTACGACAAAACCGGAATAACGGAACTGGCGACCCATCTGGAAATTGCCGGCTATACGGTAATAGCGACCGGCAATACCTATAAATTTTTAAAATCGGCGGGCATCGCAAAGTTAAAAAAAATAGAAGAAATAACCGGCTTTCCTGAAATTTTGGACGGCAGGGTTAAAACATTGCATCCGGCTGTTTTCGGAGGCATTTTATCCGTAAGGGAAAATGAAAACCATAGGGACGATTTGATAAAAAACGGGATTATCCCCATAGATTTCGTCGTCGTAAATCTTTATCCTTTTAAGGAAATGAAGGACAAAGATATAACTTTCGACGAAAAACTTGAATTTATCGATATAGGAGGCGTGTCGCTTTTAAGGGCTGCGGCTAAAAATTTTAAAGACGTAACAGTGGTTATAGACCCGTCCTTTTATGAAGACATAATTTTATTACTTAAAAACAAGCAGGAAATTCCGGTTGAAGTTAAAAAAATTTACGCTTACGAAACATTTAAACTTACCGCCGAATACGACGGAATGATAGCGGACTTTTTAAATTCCGGTAAAAACGCCGGCTCGGACATAGACGCCGCTTTTTATCGAAGCGGAAACGGAAAAGAGCTTAATTTTAAGCTAAAAAAATCGTTCAATCTTAGATATGGGGAAAATCCGCACCAGAAGGCGGCTTTTTACGGAACAGGAACATCTTCTCCCTTCGAAAAACTTTCCGGAAAAGACATATCTTATAACAACTTATTGGATATAGACTCTGTTCTCGCCATTATTAAGGATTTCGACGGAAACAAAACAAACGGTTTTTTTTCCGCGATAGTCAAACATACAAACCCCTGCGGCGCGGCGCTCAGCGGCATTTCTTTGAAAGACGCCTTTCTAAAAGCCAGAAAAACCGATGAAATATCTTCCTACGGAGGCATAATAGGCTTCAATAAAAAAATGGACGAAGAAACTGCTGCGGAAATCAAACCCTTTTTCGTCGAAATAATTTTAGCTCCGGAATATTCTAAGGAAGCGTTAAAAATATTGGAATCCAAAAAAAATACGATAATAATAAAATATAACGACGATTTTATCCATCGGGACAAAGAACGGCTGTCTTTAAGGAGCGCTTCGGGCGGAATCCTCGTTCAGGAAAAAGACGATATTCCCGACGATACATCCGGTTTTAAAACGGTAACCGGCGTTAAAATGCATGAACCGGTTTTAAACGACCTTATATTTGCGTGGAAAATAGCCAAGCACGTCAAATCAAACGCTATAGTATATGCAAAAGGCGGAGCTACGACAGGAATAGGAGCCGGACAGATGTCGAGAATAGACAGCGCCGTATTTGCCCGCGAAAAAATGAAAAACGCCTACGGCGAAATAAAGGGATTCGTTATGGCGTCGGACGGTTTTTTTCCTTTTAAGGATTCCGTGGAATATGCGGCGGAAATAGGCGTAAACGGTATAATACAGCCTGGAGGCTCTATCAGGGACGACGAGGTTATAGAGGCGGCTAATAAATTTAATATCCCTATGATTTTTACGAATATCAGGCATTTTAAGCATTAATGAAATAATATCTAAACTAAACGATAGAAATAATCTAAATGAAAATACTTGTTATCGGCTCCGGCGGCAGGGAAAATGCCATAGTTTCGGCTATTAAAAAATCTAAAAAAAACACGGAAATATTCTGCGCCCCCGGAAACGGCGGAACGGCGGAAATTGCCGCAAACGTTCCGCTTAAACAGGACGATATTAAAGGGCTTCTTTCTTTTGCCTTAGAAAATAAAATAGACTTAACGGTAGTCGGTCCTGAAATTCCGCTCTCTCTCGGCATAGCCGATGAATTTACGGCGGCGGGATTAAAAATATTCGGCCCCGACGGGAAAGCATCCCTGCTGGAGTCGTCAAAAAAATTCGCTAAGGATTTTCTCAAAAAATATAATATTAAAACTGCCGGATACGAATCGTTCACGGATTTTCAAACCGCCGAAAATTACGCCCGACAAAAAATCCATCCGTTAGTTATTAAGGCAAGCGGGCTTGCCGCCGGAAAAGGGGTTTTTATTTCCGAAAACCCGGAAGAATCGAAAAAGATACTCGACTCTATTTTTAACGGAAAAATATTCGGAAAAAGCGGCGAAACCGTCGTAATAGAAGATTACGTCGAAGGTTTCGAACTGTCTTATATGATAGTTGCGGACGGGACTACGTATAAGCCTTTAATTACAAGCATGGATTACAAAAAAATCGGGGACGGCGATACCGGGGAAAATACGGGCGGCATGGGTGCCGTTACGCCAAACCCCTACGTTTCCGAAGACCTTGTGAATAAAATAAATAAAACCGTCATAGAGCCGGCTCTCGAAGGGCTTAAAAACGAAGGAATAAAATATAAGGGGATACTTTATGCCGGACTTATGATTAAAGGCGATGAAATTTTCGTTCTCGAATTTAACGTCAGGTTAGGAGACCCGGAAACGCAGGCTATACTTATAAGGCTCGAATCCGACATAATAGATTTATTTTTAAGCGTAATAAACGAAAATTTAAAAGACTATAAATTAATTTTCGACGATAATAAATCGATATGCCTCGTCCTCGCTTCGGGCGGATATCCTAAAGATTATAAAACAGGATACGAAATTTTCTTCGATAAAGAACTCCATAGCTCCGGCCTGATTAGCGAAAACGGCGCCGAATACCATATTTTTCATGCCGGAACAAAAAAAATAGGCGGAAAATACTTCACGGACGGGGGCAGGGTCCTGAATATATGCGCAAAAGGAGAAGGCGCGGAAACAGCAGATATAGTATATGCTATCGCAGAGAAAATTAATTTTGAAAATAAATACTACAGAAAAGATATAGGAAAAATTTATGTCCGCCCATAAATTAAAACCGCAGGTATTAATAAATCTCTCGGCGAGTATTTTTATGGGCGTTTTTGCCCAGCTGCTGATGAAATACGGCATGCTCGAATTAAAAAGAACCGCCGTTCGAAACATGAGCCTGCATCCTTCGCCGCAGTCCGCGATATCTTATAAATATATCGCTTTCGTTAAAATTATAAAATTTTTATTTATTATTTTTACCGATAAATTCGTTGCCGCCGGAATAATTCTATATTTAATATCCATGTTTTTCTGGATAAAGGTATTATCTAAAATAGACCTGTCGGTCGCTTATCCGTTCGTGAGCATCGGCATAATTATAACCGTGATACTTGCCGCTTTAACGCTAGGAGAGCCGGTTCCCTTTATGAGGTGGCTCGGAATATTTATCACGCTTTGCGGAGTTTACGTTATAGTTTCTTCCCATGAGGAAACGCCGGAAAATAAAAAAATAGATAAGAAAAAATAAAATATGGTTAAGATTTACGGCGAAGCCGAGCTTGACGAAAAAGATTACCGCGATATAGGAAAGCATTTAAGAACATCCGGCATAATAATATACCCTACCGAAACTTCTTATGCTATAGGCGCGAATGCTTTAGATAATTCAGCGGTCCGGCAAATTTACGAATTAAAAGGAAGGTCCGCCCGCAAACCTCTTCCCGTTTTAGTTAAAGATTTGAATATGCTGGTAAATATCGCCGTACTTAACAGGAGGGAAGAAGACGTAATATCTAAATTTTGGCCGGGGCCGCTTACGATTATTTTTAACTTAAAATCGAAAAAGCCTGCCGAAAATTATTTGTTTACAGCCGGTTCTAATTCCGTCGGAGCCAGGATTTCACCCCATCCTTTTGCCGCTAATCTTTTTAAAGAAATAGATTTCCCTCTAATATCG
>JAJXZU010000164.1:0-25733 GCA_021779895.1 bacterium | reverse complement strand
GCCGATCTTTTTTTAATAGATTCCAGTTCTTATTTCTACAGGGCATATTATGCCCTCCCCCCGCTTACAAATTCAAAGGGCAATCCGACCGGCGCATCGCTAGGATATACAAGGATGCTTATGAAGCTGATTAAAGAGGCTGATATAAAATACGGCGCCTGTCTTTTCGATTCCAAGGAAAGTTTCAGAAAACAGTCTTATGAAGCTTATAAAGCCAATAGGAAAGGGATGCCGGAAGATTTAGTTTCGCAGGTAGATTATCTTACCGATATTTCTTATCTGCTCGGCTTCGAAACGTTTAAGCTTAACGGATATGAGGCGGACGACTTAATTGCCCGCATAGTAAACAACTTTGAAGAAAGCTCCGTATCTATCTGTATAGTAAGCAGCGATAAAGACTTAAAGCAGTTGTTATCGTCCGGCGTTTTTATATACGATGCCCTTAAGAATAAGGTAATAACCGACAAAAGCTTTGAAGAAGAAAACGGGATAAAGCCTTATGAGTACCGGTATGTTTTGGCGCTTATGGGCGACGCGTCCGATAATATACCGGGGGTTAAAGGAATAGGAGAAAAAACGGCATTTGCTTTAATTAAAGATTATCATAGCCTGGACGGTATTTATAGGAATATAGACTCCGTTCATAAGCCTAGACTTAAAGAACTTTTAGTAAATTATAAGGAAGACGCATATAAGAGTTTGGAGCTTGCTTCATTTTATAAAGACGTAGATTTAACCAAAGCATATTTTACGCCCGATTCGGAAAAATATGCGTCCTATCATAAAACATTTAATTCTATTAACGATTTTGCCTTAAAAGAAAAAAACAAAGAAGGACTTTACGCAGTTTTTAAGGAGCTTGAATTCAATTCTTTAGTAAAAGATTTGGGAATTATACATAATAAACCGGACGATAAACCCGATGGAACAAACGGAGATACAAAGGACGATGCCGCCGTTGGGGACTGTCTCTCGATTTATGTCGATTTCAGCGAAAAAAATAAAGAACTGTTTGACGGAGAATCAAACACTATATATATCTATTCGCAAGAAACAGGTACGGCGTCATTTAATCCGAAAAATATCGCGGAAGATAAAATTGTAATGAATTTATTGAAAGATAATTCAGTTTTAAAGATAGGCTGCGGACTAAACGCCGTAAAGCTGTTTTTAGAAAATAACGGAATTGAAGTTAACGGGCTTTATTTCGATATAAAAATAGCTTCTTATCTTTTGAACCCGATAAAACATTCCCATAGTTTTACCGATATAGAAACCGAATTTGAGGACCGGCTTGCCGGCGTAAAATCAGACGGTTTAAACAATTATGCTTTTACGGTCTATTCTTTATATAAGATATTAAAAACAGAAATAGAAAAAGACGCCGGTTTAAAATATCTGTTTTATGAAGTCGATATGCCTCTTTCCGCGGTGCTTTTCGAAATGGAAAAAACCGGGTTTAAAGTAGATAAAGATATGCTTATGTCTTTATCCGCGTCTTTAGATTCGGATTCAAAAAAACTTACGGGTATTATACATAAAATAGCCGGAAGGGAATTTAATATTAATTCGCCTAAACAGTTAAGTGCGGTTATGTTCGACGAGATGAAATTTAAGCGGGTTAAAAAAAATAGCACAGATATAGAAGTTCTTCAGACGTTAAAAACGGAATTCGAAATAATTCTCGGAAACGGCAACGAAGACAAGACCTTAAAAGACTATCTCTTATTTATAGACAGTCTTATGGCATACAGAAACAAGATAAAACTTAAGACTTCTTTCGTTGACGTGCTTTTAAGGGAAATCGATAAAAACGGCAGGGTACACACGTCTTTTTCCCAGACAACGACTTCTACGGGCAGGCTTGCAAGCCAGAGCCCTAATCTTCAGAATATTCCGGCTTCAGGGACGGAAGGCGTTAAAATAAGGCAGTCTTTTATCGCAAAAGAAGGCCGCCTTCTGCTTTCGGCGGACTATTCCCAGATAGATTTAAGGGTTATGGCGTCTATTTCCGGAGATAAAGCGTTAACCGAAAGTTTTAAAAATAACGAAGACATTCATACAAAAACGGCTGCTGAAATTTTCGGGGTCGTTGCGGATGCCGTGGATAAAGATATGAGAAGGAAGGCAAAAGTAATTAATTTTGGGATAATTTACGGCATGAGCCCTTTCGGCTTGTCCAAAGAACTCGGTATTTCCGCCGAGGAAGCAAAACTTTATATAAATTTATTCTTTAAAAACCATCCGGCAATTTGGGATTATATGGAACGGACAGTAAAAGAAGCTAAGCAGAACGGATTCGTCAGGACGGCTTTCGGGAGAAAATGCTATATAGAAAATATAAATTCGGGAATAAAAAATTTATCGTCGTTTTCCGAAAGAGCGGCGATTAATGCCCCTATTCAGGGAACCGCCGCCGATATAATAAAAATTGCCATGGTAAATATTTATAAAAAACTGCAAAACAGTCCCGAATTAAAAGAATCCGCGAGGATGATTCTTCAGGTTCACGACGAACTTATATTCGAAGTCGAGGAATCGTTAATAAACGATATTAAGGATATCGTCGATCCTTTAATGACTGCCCAAAACCTCCTGTCCGGCGTTCCGCTTGCCATTAACATCGGCGTCGGAAAAAACTGGGCTGAAGCGCATTAATCCTTCTCTTCCGTTGCACCATTATTTTTTTCTTGACAAAATTTTTACAAGTGATATAAATAAGATAAATAGGATTATATTAATCTTAAATTAAAAATATAACAAAGTTATAAAATTTATATAATATGGAGGTGAACAAAGCGGAGTTTATCGCATTTTCTATTTTTTATTAGTCTAATTATTTATTTAAACTTTAAGGAGTTTTTATGGAAGAGTCATTGGACAGTTATGTCGACAAAGGTCTTGTAAAGACTTATTTATTTACGGCGGTTATATGGCTGTGCATTGCGACGACCGTCGGTTTTCTGCTTTCTATTAAATTTTGGTGGCCCGCATTTTTAAACAATATTCCGTATTTTGCGTTTCCGAGACTGCAGATGATTCACGTCAACGGAGTTGCGTTTGCATGGCTTTTTACCGGTTTTTTCGGAGTTTCTTATTATTACGTGCCGAGGCTTACCCGCCAAAAATTATTCTGGGTCGGAGGCGCATGGCTTCTTTATTTTTTATGGAATTTTATAGTCGTAGCGGCGGTAATAGAATTTTTATTGGGTAATAATAAGGGGCTGCCTTATGCCGAAATTCCTATATGGATTAATTATATAGTAGTAGTGGCGGTTGTTATTTATGCCATTAACATTTTCGGAACTATTTTTACGAGGCAGGAAAATCAGCTTTACGTCAGCTTATGGTATTTAATGGCGGGTATAGTCTGGTCCGCGCTTAATTATATAATCGGGAACTGGATTCCCTACTATTGGGCAACCGGAACGGAAGGCGCTATGTTAAGCGGTTTTTATTTCCATAACGTAGTCGGAATGATGGTTACGCCTTTAGGTCTTGCTATTGCGTATTATGTTCTTCCCATCGGCACGGATAAGCCGATTTATTCGCATAAGCTTTCCATAATAGGATTTTTTGCGCTTGCTTTTATTTATCCGTTCACAGGCGCGCACCACTACCTTTACAGTCCTATTCCAAGATGGGTGCAGACTATTTCTATCGTTACCAGTATGCTTCTAATTATACCGGTCTGGGTCGTTATTACCAACTTTTTCGGAACTATGAAAGGGAAATGGACGAAGCTGACGGAAAATATAGCGGTTAAATTTGTAATCTTAGGTTCGGTATTTTATCTTCTTACCTGTTTTCAAGGCCCTATGCAAAGTTTAAGGTCTATGCAAAAAATTATCCACTTTACCGACTGGGTCGTAGGACATGCCCATATGGCATTATACGGCGCCTTTTCTTTGTTCATAATGGCGGCGATATATTTGATGTGGCCTATCGTTTCTGGAAAAGAAATGGACAAAAAACTCGGCAACTGGCATTTTTGGCTGGGTTTTGTCGGCTTTTCCATTATGGCTATGGTTTTATGGGCGGCGGGATTAATTCAGGGCATACTGTGGATAGCGCAGGTGCCGTTTCTTAATACCGTATGGGACATTCAGCCTTATTGGGTTATAAGGACGGTTGCCGGAGCTATGATGGTGCTGAGCTTTTTTGTTTTGCTCTATAATATGTGGAAAACAAATAAAGAGTCGGTGCAGGCAGATTAATAGCGGGTTTATTCGAAAATTAAAAAATTTAAGTAAGGAGATAAATTTATGAAAAGGAGCGGTAACGTCATATTAATAGCCGGCTTTGGATTTTTCCTCTTAGGATTCGTCGTAGTCGGTATTATTCCTTGGCTTCAGCCGAAACAAAGCACTCATACGATAATAAACTTAAAGGGAAAGCCGGAACCCGTCCGTGAAATTACGGGACTTGCGGCAAAAGGCAGATTAGTCTATATTCACGAAGGATGCTGGGTATGCCATTCGCAATTCGTAAGGCCCGTTTCGGGCGAAAAACAGTATTACGGTCCTGTTGCGCAGGCGGGAACTTATAATTATCAGCTGCCTATGCTTATGGGTAAAAGAAGAATAGGTCCGGATTTATCGGACGAGGGCGGAAAACATACAAATGACTGGCAATACGCGCACTTGTACGACCCGAATTCCGTTTCGCCCGGCACGATAATGCAGGCTTATCCGTGGCTGTTTAACGGAAGCGCAGCCAAGCCGACGAAAAGAGCCGTCGAACTCGTAGCATATCTTCAGACTTTGGGAACCGACGTTGCCGAAGGGACAGGGGATAAGAGCTACTGGCAGTATAAAGCCGCACAGGTAAGCGCAGTTTCGGCGGTTGTTACTAATTCGCCACAGGCCGCGCAGGAAGGCATGAAAATTTATAATGCAAACTGCCAGGGCTGCCACGGAATTAAGGGCGACGGAAACGGTCCGGCCGCGGCAAGCCTAACTCCTAAACCGTGGAATTTTACGTCCGGCAAATGGATTAAAAAGTACGGTTCTAAGGATAAAGACGTATATAACAGAATAGCCCAGGGAGTTCCGCATACTTCTATGCCGGAATGGGCTACAGCGTTAAAGCCGAATCAGATATGGCAAGTATTGTATTACATTAAAACTTTTTCGCAGAAAAAAACAGCGTAAAACGCTAAATTATGTTTGATTTTATAAACAAAATAAAAGAAAAACAAAAACCCGCAAGCTGCGATTTTTGCGGGGCGAAAGTTAAACGGCCAGTAACCGCGGAGGTTGAAACACCCCCCTATATGTTAAACTTCTGCTGTTACGGCTGTAAAATAGGATACCTGACCCTTGGAGACGGTGAAAGTTCTATATCCGATTATATTATTAACGATATTGAATTAAGGGGTCGGGTGCCTATTTTTAAAAAAGACAAAGATTACACAGCTTTGTACGTATCGGGAAATCAAATAAGTTTCGGCATTAAAGGAGTAACATGCACTTCCTGCATTCCGGTAATCGAAAAAGCGCTGGAGCTTCAGGAAAACGTTATAAGCGCAAAAGTAAATCCGGTTAGCCATACGGTTACGCTTAATTTAGACAAAAATGAATCTAATATAAAAAACATAAAAAACGTTTTAAAAAAATTGGGATATTCCATTTCCGAGTATGACGACAGCTACGATAATCTTAAAGAAGAATCTTATTCCCTGCTCGCCAGATTCGGGTTCGGCGTTTTTATGTCTATGAATATAATGGTATTTTCGCTGCTGCTGTACTCTAAATATTTTTTAAAGCTTAGGAGCCAAATCGTAAACTACAGTCATTTTATTTTATGGACTTTTACCTCCGCGATAGTTTTAGTCGTAGGTTATCCGATATTTAAGAGCGCGTTTAAAAAGCTCGTTTCATTTACATATAATTCGGATACTTTAATTTCTATCGGAGTCTTATCCGCGTATATTTACAGTTCTTTTATTACTTTCGGATTTTATAAAAAAAGTTCCGGAGTATTTTTCGACACGGCGGCCATGATACTGATTTTAATTACCTTCGGCAAGTTTCTCGAGGCTTCGGCTAAAAGGTCTTCGCTTTCGGGGCTCCATAACTTAACGCGCCTGAAACCGGATTTTGCGGCAGTATTAGATGCGGACGGCATAGAAAAAGACGTCGATGTAAAAGACGTTAAAGCCGGCGACGTATTGTCAGTTAAAGCCGGAGAGCCTATACCCGCCGACGGAAAGCTTATTTCCGAATATGCGACGGTTGACGAATCTATGTTCAGCGGAGAGCCGCTGTCCGCAAATAAGAAATCGGGCGAAAAAGTCTTTGCCGGTTCTATCAATAAAGGCGGAACAATAAAAATAAAAGCGGCGGCGGAAGTTTATAAAAGTTATCTTTTTAAAATGATAAGATTTGCCGAAAAGGCATATAATATGAAAATAGAGCCGTTAAGATACATAGACGAAATATCTAAAATTTTTGTGCCCGTTATAGTAGGCGTTTCTTTTTTAACTTTTCTTTTTTATTATTTTTTTACGAACAATCTTGATTTATCCGTAACCAGATTTATCTCGGTGCTTGTCGTGGCTTGCCCGTGCGCTTTCGGTCTTGCCGCCCCATTAGTTATAACAAACGCCATATCGAAAATACAGAAAGACGATATCTTAATAAACGGGGCGGAAACGTTTGAAATTTTAAATAAAGCGGACACGGTCGTTTTCGATAAAACGGGGACTATAACCGAAGGGCTGCCGTCTGTAAAAGAAGTTGTTCTTACGGCTTACGCAGACAATTTAAATCAGAATCGTCTAAAAGAAGAATTTATGCAAATCGCGGGATTAATAGAAAAAAATATTTCCGACAGAATAGCCGAAGCATTTAAAATAAAGGCGGGGAACGACTTAAGGGAAGAAGATATTTCGGATATTATATTTAAAGCCGGGTACGGCGTCAGCGCAAAATATAGAAATTCGGATGTTTTCATAGGAAACGAAGAATTTTTAAGGATAAAAGGCATAACAGTCGGGGAAGAGATATCTAAAAAAGCGTATATATATGAAAAAGAAGGTGCGACGGCGGTTTATTTAAGCATAAGGAATGAATTAAAATGCTTTTTCGTGATTTCAGACAGAATAAAAGACGGCGCGTTAGAGGCGGTAAAAGAAATTCGCAATGCCGGAAAAAAGGTTATAATGCTTAGCGGAGATAACGAACCCGCCGTTAATTTTATTGCTTCGTCAGTCGGGATACCCGCCGGAAACGCATATTTTAAAATGAAGCCGGAAGACAAACTGGGATTTATAAAAAACTTGAAAAACGGTAAAAAGAGCGGAACGGTCGTGTTTGTCGGAGACGGGTTAAACGATATTCCCGCAATGGAGGAAGCCGACGTTTCTATTCTTTCTCCTTCCAAATACGAAATTCCTTTTAACCGCTCAAACGCGGTTTTATTAAACGGAAATTTAAAATCCATTATAAAATTATTTAAAATTTCTTCCGGCGTTAAAAAGGTTATAAAGGAAAATCTTTTATTTTCTTTTATATATAATTTTATCGCCATACCTTTGGCGGTTATAGGAATATTAAATCCTTTAAGCGCGGCAATTTCCATGATGGCATCCAGCATTTTTATAACCCTGAATTCTTTAAAGATACGCCGGGTTAAAAAAAGCCGCGCCGCAAAAACGCAGGGCGAGAAAATAATTCAAGAAACAATATTAAATACGATAAGGGGGTGAATCAGAATGTTTTTTTATCTTATACTTATTCTTATGAGTCTTTTTATGGGTCTCGGCTTTTTCTTTTTATTATACTGGGGCATAAAAACCGGACAGTTTAAAAACCCTGAAGAGATAGCGAAAAGAATGCTTAAAAACGAAGAACGAAGCGCTAAATTAAGGCATTAATTTTTTATACGTTATTTTTATTTTAATTTAAAAGTATGGAGGTTTTATTATGAGCGAGAGTCATTCCGAAGAATCCTCAAACATCGAGGTAAGCGCCGGACACGGAGCAATGCCCGTCTGGCTTATGTTCGTCATTGCAGGGCTTGTTATCTGGGGAGTTGTTTACTTATATCTTTACTGGTAAGTCCGTAATTTTTTTATCGCTTTCTTTAACGCTTCTGCTTCTGCGGCGGATTACCCCGCATCGAACTCGGACGGGATACTCCGCCGCAGGATGCATTATCCGTATAAAACATTTCTAAAAAAAATAAACCGGAATTGAATCGGGGCGGGGTTTGGTTTCTATGATGTATAGGAGTATATAGATATATGAAATATAATATAAGTATAAAACTTATAAGCAAGATATTATTAGTAATTTCCACGCTGTTTATTATAGCCGCTCCCGTCCTTAATATAATCAGAATGAACGTATTGAAAGGAACCATCGTTTTATTCGGCAGGTATTATTTCATTAACGAATTTTACGTTTTATGGCTTTTTCTGCTTTTTATTTTATTTGCTTTTATTTTTGTTTCCATAGTCTTTGGTAGGGTATATTGCGGATTTATCTGTCCGCAGACCATATTATCGCAGATTTTCGAAGGGCTGTTCAGTTATATTAAAAAAAGGGCTGGCGCTGTTTCAAAGCCGGTTATATATGCGTCGGTTTTAATTTTTATGACGGTATTGTCGCTCTTTATAGGGTTTAATTTAATCGCGTATTTTGTCCCCCCGACCTTGATTATAAAGCATGCTTTTCTGGAACCGAATTACCTTACCCCGTATTTGTGGCTCATTGCGGGAGCAGTTACGGCTTTAATAATATTCGATATGGTTCTGTTAAGGCATAAATATTGTATCTATGCCTGCCCTTACGGTTTTATCCAGTTTCTGTTTAACGACTCAAGAACTTTAAGGATAGAATACAAGCCGGTCGATAATACTTTATGCAAAGACTGTTCTAATTGCACGGATGCCTGTTTTATGAAAATAGACCCCAGAAAAAAAACCTCACAGATTCAATGCGTTAACTGCGGATACTGCATAGATGCCTGCAGGGAAAGGTTCGGCTCGCGGAATGAAGAAGGAAAAAATCTGCTTTATTCCTTTGGGCTGGAAGAAGATAAAAAAAATCAAGCCAAAAACAGGCCTTTTTTTTATAAGGTATCCATTGCATTGTTTTTATTGATAGGGTCGTTTGTAATATTCATCGCTAAATTTTCTAATTACCATTATTTAAATCAATCAATATTTAATAAAAATCAAGCTTTTATATCAAACGATAAAATTATCGCGAACAAGTATAAGCTTATAGTCGAAAATGCCTCCGATAAAACAAAGCATTTGACTTTAAAAGCCGTTAGCAAAGACTTAAAACTGTATTTCTTTTCCGGCGGCTCCATGAATATAAAGTCTCACGAAAGCGTAACCGCTTATCCCGTGCTTTATATACGCAAGGCCGGAAATACGGGGAAAAAATTAAAAATTGGACCTTATCCGGTAGATTTCCTGATTTTAAATTCAAAAGGGAAAACGGTTTCGTCAAAAAAAACGGTTTTTTTTATAACGAAAAAATAATATCCCAAACAAGAAGGTGCAAAATGGAAAGAATTAAAGATTCAAAAATTACCGGACTTCTGATTTTAAGAAGATTTACCCAAATTTTAATAATCTTTTTATTATTTTTAACTCCGGTTTTAGGATTTATACGGTTAGACAAAAAAACGGATTCGATATTCGTTTTACATCATCAAATATATTTAAATTCGGTATCGGTTTACGAAGTTACGCTTTTTTTATCGTTTCTTGTCGTGGCCGGCTACTTGATATATCTTTTGTTCGGAAGGGTCTGGTGCGGTTTTTTCTGCCCTCAGCTCACGATTTACGAGTTCAGGGATTACGTTATAAATAGAATAAAAAAAACATTCGATAAAAAAGCCGTCAACGGCGGTAAACCGAAAGTAAAGCGCGGCTTTCCCGAAAAAACAGCGGTTTATTCGTTTATAGTAATTTTATCAGCCGCTTTAACTTACTCCGTTTCTTCGTATTTTATTAATTTTAATTCTTTTTCTTCGTATAATTTTCAAAACCTTGTATATCCCCTGCTTGTAGTGTTTCCGCTGTTTATAATGGATTTAACCGTATTAAGGCCAAAGATGTGCGATTACTGCCTATACGGCTATACGCAGTCGTCCCTGTCGGACGAAAATTCAATAGGCATAAGTTATAAGCCTTCCGGGACGGCATGCAAAACCTGTTCGGATTGCAAAGACGTATGTCCTCAGGGTTTCGACCCGAGAAATACGCATTTCAGGACTTGCTTTAACTGCGCTAAATGCGTCGATGCCTGCCCAGAAAAATTTATTAAATTCGGTTTCAGGGGAGAAAACGGCAAGTTTTCTTTTATGAATTTTAAAGTCGGTTTTCTTGTTTTAGTTTTATTCGCCATAGGGGGATTAATGTATCTCGCGCCTTTCAGGGTAGGGAAAATCAGGTTTACCGCCGCAAATTATAACTTATACCACTATTGGAATTATAATTCTCCAAAATTAAAAGGTTATTTTTTAAATAAATTCGTAATAAATGCTACTAATTTTACCGGCAAAAAGATTGCGGTAAAACCCGAAATAAACAGTTCAGTTTTTTCTAATCATCAGTTTTTGGAGGGGCAAAAAACTTTTGCGGTATTAAACCCTCACGGAAAAGAAAGGATTATTTTTTACGCTGGAGTAAAAAAGGGTGCGTTATCGCCAGGCGTTCACGACTTTAAGATGTCTTTGGTTTCGCCTGAAACAGGAAAGCCTTTCGAGACTAACACCGTGTCCGTTTATGTGCCGCACGGAGCGTAAGTTCGGTTGCTATCTTGTTATCGGTTGAATATATATAATATCTTAAGACCCGATTTGCCGGCGGCCTTTTTTATAAGAATAACCTTTACGGGCCTGTTTAGTTTTTTTATTACGGCCGATATTTGATTCTTATCCAGTATAAAAAAAGAACATGAAAGCGCGTCGGCGACGGTCGAGGGGTAGCGGAAATACCTGTTTTGAACTATGACCGTGTCGCTTAAGGTGTTGCCGTCAACCGGATATCCGGTCTCCGGGTTCATAATATGTCCGTAGTATTTTCCTTTATGCGAAAACCGGTTTTCGTAATTTGCCGAAGTTTCTATAGATTCGTTTTTTAATCTTATTATCTTTAATATTTTATTTTTATTCAAGGGATTTAACAGGCCGATTTTCCAACTCTTTCCTTTTAAATTTTTACCTATAGCGGTTATTTGTCCCCCGCCGTCTATCATGGCATTTTTTATACCGTATTTTTTTAAAACGAAAAGAGCCTCGTCTATTCCGTATCCTTCGCCGTCGCCTCCGAAATCGAGCATCATACCTTTTTTTTCGAGAAATACGGTATTTTTATTAATTTTAATAAACGAGATATTGCTTAGAAAAAGAGCTTTTTTAATTTCTGCCCTTGAAGGCACTGTGTATTTTTTATCGTAAAACCCCCATATCTTCATCACCGGCCCTATTGTGGCGTTAAACGAATTTTCCGTTAACCCGTGAAATTTAAGGCTCATTTTTAAAAGGCTTAAAGTATAGCGGCTTGCCTTGACCGGTTTAATCCCTGAGTATTTATTAATAGCAGATACGTTGCTCGAAGGTTTGAAATCGCTCAGTATATCGTCTAATTTTTTTACGCATTTTATCGCAAGATTTACCGCTTTTAAGTCTTTTTTCCTGTTTTTAACGGCGGAAATAACTTTAATTTCCCAGAAAGTTCCCATAGAATAAAACGATTTTTTTATTTCTATTTTTTTAGGAACGGTTTTCTTTTTATATTTTACGCACGAATTTAGAATAAAAACTGACGACAATAAAAATGAAATTAAAATAATTAATTTTATTCTCATAGATACCCGAAGAATTTTAAGAAATTTTCGATATTTTTAACCGGTTCGTTGTTAATGCTTGTAATTTCGTCTTTTATTAATTTTCCGTCGAAATTATGAATATGATTGGGAAACGTTTCGAGTTCGCCGTGAACAGGGGCGGTGTCAATAATGAACAGTTTATCGTTTCTTAAGAAACTAAAAGAATACTCTTTTTTATCGGGATAATGCAATTCCAGCCCGGAGCCGTCTTTAAATTGAAGCAAGAGCCCGTCGCTTTTAACTTCCGCCGGAGATTTCAGGACATTGCCGAACATAGAATTTATATCGTTTGCAAGCGTAACCGCAAATTCTTCCGCTGTTTTTGTTTTTTCAAGCAAATCTTTTTCATGTTTCATAAAATATACTCCGTAAGGTTATTATAAATTTTATAATTCGTCCATAAATTTCTGGATTTTTAACCTGTAGTGGTCTATATAGTCCCTTATATGGAGTATCGAAAGATACCCCTCGTAAGCCGGATGTTCGGCAATCTCGCCGTTTTTAATTTTTTTTAAGAGACGGTCTTCGTCTTTAACGTCATATACCGCTTTTATGTCGTCAATTGCGACTTTCATCATGGTTATTTCATCTATCATATCGGCAAGTTCTTTTTTCTTTGCGATATCCTCGATATTATTAAACATATCCGCCATACCTTTATTCCTCCTTAATTTATTTTGATAGCCTTTTTTAATATCTTTTTTTCGCAAAAATAAACATTCCCAAGAAAACAGGCAGAAAAATCCATAAAATGTATATAAAAATTAAAAGAAAATGACTCAGTATAAATTTTCCGGTTAAAATACTGGTAAGTCCGTAATAGCCCTTTAACCCGCCGATAAAAGATATGGTAAAAAGCCTGTAAACGTCGGCAGGATTAAACAGCAGCAGCGAGCCTATAACCGTATTGTTGATGAATACGGCTTTTCCTTTCGTGGCGACGAGGATTCCGATTAATAATAAATCGTATATAAAAATATAAAAAAACCATAAGAAAACCGAAATAGTAATAGATGCCGTTCTCGACCTCGTAAAGCTCGAAATCAAAATTGCGACGGAAAGAAAGGAAATGCCCAGCAGAACGGACGAAACGATAAAAAGGGAATAGCTTAGAAGGTCGGAAGCATTTCCTTTTAAAAGGATTACCGTTCCGGATATGCCGTAACCTGCAAAAATAGCAATAGAGATTACTAATATCAGTCCGATAAATTTTCCGAGATATATTTCGTTGCGCGTCGCCGATGACGATAGCAAAAGAGGCATAGTTCCGTCTTCTTCTTCTCCCGTAATAGAATCGTAGCCGAGAATAAAAGCTATTAACGGTATCAAGTAAATGGAAAGGCTCATAAGCGAAGCGATTGTAACCGGTATCCCGTGAAAGCCTGTCAAGCCGAAGGGGCTTGTTCCGAAATAGGATATCGCGAAAGACAGCAGGGCCAGGATAAAAATCAGAATGAAAAGGCTGATATTTTTAATTCTATTAATAAATTCTTTTTTTGAAATAGCTAATATTACTCTTGAATTAATCATTAGTTTCCCTCTTTACCGAAAAATGTTTATATATTTCGAAAAGCCCCGGCTTTTTAATATTTAAGTCTTCAAGTTCGCTTTCGTATTTGTCTATGATTTTATCAAGCAGTTTTATTCTATTTTTTTCAAAAAAACCGATATTAATTTCAGGGTTTATTTCGTCGACCGTATAGTCTATTAAAAGCGAATCGGCTTTCATATTTTCGAAAGCGGTTATTTCGACGGCGCGACGGTCTTTAAAACGCAGGTTTATCGACGAGGTAAGCCCCGCCCTTTCGATTAAGCCGTTTATTCCGCCCAGCGCGGTAACCTCCCCGTTCATCATAATGCATATCCTGTCGGAAATATCTTCTACCTCCGGGAGTATATGGGACGTCATTATAATGGTTTTTCCGTCCCTATGCAAAGATTTAACGAGCAAAACAAACTCGTTAATGCCTGAAGGATCCATTCCGCTGGTAGGTTCGTCGAATATAAATATATCGGGGTTTTTTATCTGCGATACCGCGAAGGCAAGCCTCTGCCTCATACCCTTTGAATAGGCGATTACCTTTTTGCCGGCCGCTTTAAGTATTCCTACGGATTCTAAAAGTTCCGCAAAAAGTTTTTCGTTATAAACGTTGTTAAGTTTTCCGAAAAATTTCATCGTTTCCATTCCGGTTAAGTTGCCGTAAAAGTTTACGGTTTCGGGTATGTAGCCTATTTTTGCTTTAACGTTTTTCGGCAGGTTAAAAGTAGTATCGGTATTTAAAATATATAAATTGCCTTCGGTCGGGTTCGTAAGCCCCATAATAATTTTAATCAAGGTAGATTTTCCCGCCCCGTTGTGTCCCACGATGGTAAAAACCTCGCCTTTTTTTACCGTAAGGTTTATATCGCGCAAGGCTTTAAAAATAAAACCGCCTTTAAGATTATAGTCTTTTCGGATATTTTTAGCCGTTATAACCGAAAGCGATTCCGGCGAATCTTCGTTTAAGTTATTTTCCATTATCATATCCTGTTTTGACATAAACAAAACCGTCCTTTGTAGAGTTTTTTATTATTTTTTTAGGGAAAGTAGGCTTCAGATAAGGAAATTTATCCACTATTCCTGGAATGGTAAAAATAGGAAAGCTGTTTTCTATAAACTGAAGCGTCTGGATAACCGGAGAGCCGCTTAACAGGAGTTTTGCAATCGGAAATTTCCAGTAAATATAGCTGGAAATAGAGTTCGACCTGTAAGGCAGTGACCCGACGTTGTTTTTTTTCATGCTGAAGCCGTTGTAATCCGACCAGTAATTGCCTTTTTTTTTATAATCCCAATAAACGTCGTTATGCGCAAGGAATTTAATCTGAAAGACGTTGTTTATAAAAGAATTGTTATAGACGGTATTGGGAAAAGAGCCGCCCCATATGTGCATTCCTATCCTGTTATGGATTACCAGATTATGTATAATTTTATTATAGACAGTGTCGTACAAATCCATGCCCTTATGGCAGTTTATCACGACGTTATTAACTACGGTATCGTAAAAAACCTGATTAAACAAAAAACCTTTATGTTTCGCGTTAACGATAGTATTTAAGGCGGCCAATATATGCCTTGAATACATAAGCGCAAGACCGTCTATCGTGTCTTTGACGAAATTTCCGGCGACTATGTCGCGGTTAGAATACATATAATGGGTTCCGTAATAATCATGGATTATAATATTTTTTAAAAGATAAGTATTCGGCGAAGAAATCACGTAAAATCCGCCGATAAAACGTGTTATGTAATTTTTTTCGAATACGCCGTATTGCGCGTTCCATAAATAAATTCCATAGCCTCTATTGCCGTAAGGAAGTTTTCTTTCGGAAGAAATAAAATTATTTTCTACCGTGGCGAAGAATGCTCCGTCAACATAGATTCCGTTAGAATTAGACCCGATAATGCGATTATTATCAATAACCGCAAATTTCGCTTTTTGCCTTAACAGTATTCCCGCGTCCATTTTGCCAAGGTTATTGCCGTCGTTAATAATCTTAAAGCCTTTTATCTTTACGTGAGGGGCATCGACGGTTATTCCGCTGCCTTTTCCAATACAGTCTACCGTTGGATAGTTTAAGCCTATAACGATTAACGGCTTGTTTATATAGAGGTTGCCCTGATATATGCCTTTTTTGACTATAACCGTATCGCCTGGGTTGGCGTGATTTAATATCTTCTGAAGAGAGGCTGCGGAAGCCGTGCCGCTTCCGCCCGCGTAAATGGTCATAGGCAGGGCGCAAGCCGGGTAAAATAAAACAGACGCAATTAATAAAAATAAAATAATTTTGTATTTCATCTATTTTTTTTAAGCTTTATTAAATGGGGGCAAATTTTTTCGTCGTTATAATTTATTTGACACTCTAAGCAGTAAAAGCATTCCGACCTGTTGATTTTGCCTTTATCGTCTATTGCCCTTATAGTGCAGGAACGGGAGCATATTTTACAGCTTTTGCACTCCTCGTATCTTTTTATGCTGAAGATTTTTAATTTCGACAGCAACCCGAACGAAGCCCCGACTGGGCACATATACTTGCAGAAGAACCTGTAAGACAGGGCGGATATGCCTATCAGTATTATAGCATAAGATACGAAATACCACTGCCTTTCGAAATGCAGGTAAAAAACGGTTTTAAACGGTTCTATTTCCGCAAGCCTCTCGCCCCATGCGATAGAAATAATAGCCGTCGCCATCAATATTATAAATATAGCATATTTTAAATAAATTAACTTAAAATGAAATTTATTGCCGAATTCTAAAGAGATTTTTTTGGCAATCTTTTCGGGAAGAATCCGGTTTTTTATCCTGTGAATATATTCCTGAATAATTCCGAACGGGCAAACCCAGCCGCAAAAAACACCCCTGCCCCACACTATCGCCGTTATAAAAATAAATACGAAAAGAATAAAAATCAGCGGGTCAAGCAGGAATAGCGTCGGATTATAGCTTACGAACAGGCTGTCGTAGATAGTATATAAGTGGGTAATCGAAGGCTGGGAAGGTTTAATAATTCCTATTAATAGGAGGAACAAAAACATTACCGAATAATAAAGCCATTTTATTCCTTTCCTGCCCTTTGCCGATGTTTTCTTTACTATAAATTTATCTTTAATAATAAAAATAACGGTTAGAAGAATCAGAAACACGATAAGCGGAATAACATAAGGCGTATATTGTATCCATGCCTTCTCGTAAGGCTTGAGTTTCTTTACGTAACGATAACTTGAGATGTAGTATTTTCCCGGCAAATGGTAGCTTGAATAAAAGGTGGCGAAGCTTTCTTTTTTCAGCATGGAACCGTGCGATACATGCTTGTGGAAAGTAAAGACTATATGAAAAGGAAGAATAGGGTTAAATTTAGAAAGAGGAACCGTAAATATCCCGCCTTCTTTAAAGTTAGGAGCGCTTTTTATTTTAAGCGACGAGATATAGCTGAAGTTGAAGTCCCTGAATATTATAGAACTGTATCCCTGTTCCAGATGAAACCTTTCGAACACGCCTCCCCTTACGAAGCCTGAACCCAGAAAGGACGTAATTCCGTTTGCGATAACAAAAAGGGCCGTCTCGTTTCTTTTTTCCCACCTTTTCGAAAGATAGCCGTACGTATAATTGCCGAGCAGGTTTTTTCCTATGTCGGGAACGCTTAATATGCCGTAGTATAATGTTTCGTAGGGTCCCGCACAATTTTTTACTCCCATTTGCGAACATGAGATAACATATTTTTTAATGCTTCCGTTCCGCCTTAGCTCGCTCCATGTTTCAGGTTTGTAATTATTTTTTAATTTATATTTTACTATCGGAATTGCCTTAATAATTCCGGCTTTAGCGGCAAACCTTCTTGCCGCCATTAAAATAGTCTGGTCCATCGCTACCGTCGTAACGCTGGCGCTTGCTATAGCCGATACGTGGTTTTTGCCTTTGCCGCCGATATATATATGGCTTCTGATATTTTTCCCTATGTATTGGTCGGTGAAATCGTAAAGCTTTGTAACGGGAATGCCTATTAAAAAAATCGGGTCGTCGATGTGTATTACCCTTACCCCTTTAATTATACCTTTTTTATCGATAGATATGAGGGATATAAGGGGTTTGCCGGAGTAGCTCTTGATATTGACTAAATTTGTGGAAAGAAAAATGTATCCAATGAACTTTCCGGCTTTATTATAACCGTAAACTACCGGAGTTCCTTTAATCGCAGCCAATTTATATCTTACGGCTCCTTTTAAAGCGTAATGGTAATATTTGGAAGAGTTTTTTAAGGTGATAGCGTTTTTACCAGATGCAAATGCGGAATTAAAAACAAAAGACGCTATAAGCGAAATGATAAAAAGAAAAAAAATATTAAATTTTTTTGTTTTGTTCATGTTTAGCGTTTCCTTCATTATGTATATTTATATATAATTATTTTACGGCATCCCATTGTTTTAAAAAATGATTTTAATCACAATTTTGAATTTATTAAGGCTTATCCCATATTTTTGAAATTCATTTTCATGCCTGCGGGATTTGCCGCCTTGTTTATCATTTTTATGGTAATCTCATTAAATTTGTATATTTTGCCGCCATATTTTTTAATATATTTTGCCGCCGCTTTTTCGCTTGAAAACGAAACGAAAGTCGGACCCATACAGCCCATTCTTTTAGAGCCTATTACGTAATAGGCATTTTTTGCATTTATAAAATTATCGTTAGGATGTTTCCATGAATTATGCGCCATATCCTGAACGTACATAACTAACGGGACTCTTACGGCAACGCTTTTTAAATGAATCCATTCGAATAATTCTACCGTATCGCAAAAAAAGTAGGTTTTTCCGTTTCTATAAATTATCTGGGATTCAGGTCCCGGATATTGTTTAAGAAACATTCCGCAGAGTTTTGACGTGGTGGTGGACGTGACTTTTCTCGGCGGGGGCAGTTTAGCTTTATGGGGAGAGCATGCGGTCAAAATTGCAAAAGAAGACGATATAATAAAAGATATAAGAAATAAAATAATAAAACGTTTTTTATCCTGCATCGTTAATTACCTTAATGTTCAATAATTAAAATTTTTCATAAAAAATCCCCCTCTTTAACGTATTTATTTAAAGAGGGGGGATTGAAGGGAAAGAATAAATATGAAATGCTTACAGTATTAATTCTACCCGGCCCCAGAGTAGAATATTATGCCTTTCCGACTTCAGGAAAATCTTTAAATCTTTCGTCGAAAGACGGTTTTCCGCTGAGCCTGTTCGGCTTAATGGGTCTCGAACGATACCCCGGAACCTTTTCGACTATCATTCTGCCGCGCATTTCGAGATGAAGCGCATGGCAGAATATAGTGCAGAAATACCAGTAAACGCCTGCCCTGTCTGCCGTAAACGTTATCTCTTTCGTTTCGCCCGGATCGATATTGACGTTCTTCCCGTGAAGGGTCATATTGAATCCGTGGGCAAGATTTTCTACCGTATCGTTATTAGAGTAAATTACGGTTACGACGTCGCCTTCTTTAACGTGAAAATAAACGGGGGTTAAAGTCGGAGCGACGCCTGTAAGCCGGACTATTACCCTGTGCGGTCCGATGCGCTTTACGCCTTCCGTTCCCGCCGCGACATGGTTTGCAAAATATTTCGGGTCGTAAACTTTTTTGGCGTATTTTATCCTGTCGGCAAGAGCTATGGTAGCCTGATGAGGCTCTATATAAACAGGGTTGTCGGAGACAAGGACCATTTTGTGGCCCGATATGTCTATCAGTTGATCGTTTTCGGGGAATCTCGGTCCAACCGGCAAGAACCTGTCTTTAGAGAATTTATTCAAGCTTACGAGCCATTCCCCCGTAGGATTTTTAGTATCGCTCTGGGTTGCCGCATTGTGGCCAGGCTGATATTGAACGTCTAACTTTTGTATTATCGGTTTAACTTTTTTGTCGCCGTGATAAGCCTTAATCGCGTCCTCGATATTCCATTTAACCATCTGGGAATCGACGAAAAGAGTAGTATAGGCATGTCCCCTGCCGTCATATACGGTATGCAGAGGGCCGACGCCGACCGTAAGAACGGCATCGACTGCATCTTTAGGTTTTAATTTGCCTTCAAATACTTGTCCTACTTTTTCTAAATTTATGACGGTAACTTTCGGAGCAAGCTTGCCGTTTGCTACGAAATATTTTCCGTCAGGCGTAGGCGATATTCCGTGAGGGTCCTTTTCTACTGGAATATAAGCGGTTAAATCCGAGCCGTGCCTGCCGTCGACTACGGGAACCGAAGACCCACCCATCGTTTTATATTTCCCTGCTTTTACCGCCGCCTCCACCCTCGGTATGTTAACGAAAACCGCCCACGCAACCGGAGGTTTAGTTATCGTAGGGACGTCCCATCCTTTAGACGGGTCGTAGCATGTCGAAGCTACATAATTGCCTTGATAGTCGGTGCACATATTATCCTGGTTTCCGTCAACCAGCACCTGCCACTTAACTTCCATAGTTTCCGCATCGACGGCGCTGAGCAAAGACCAGTAATTTTTTGTTTCCGCCGCATTATTTCCGGTAGGGACTATATCCTGGCCGTTATTTGGGATAGGTATAGGAAATTCGCTTGTAGCAAATACATAGTTTGTTTTCGGATGTCTCTGGGTAGCTATGCCGTGAACTGCAGAAACGTTAGGCAGGGCGGTAATGGCGTCGGTCTGAAAATAGTCAAGCCTGATTCTTGCAACCCTTCCTGCGGATTTATCGTTGATAAAAACGTACCTGCCGTCAAAATCCCCGTTAGTATAAGAAAGATGCGGATGATGGGTATCGCCCTCATAATATCCGCCGGCATCCTGAAGCATCTTTTCGCTCTGGTCATCGCCCGTAAGCCCGTAGCCCCTTCCCGTATCGTTGTTAAATACCGGTATTCTCAAAAGCGTCCTCATCGAAGGAATGCCTTTAACCCTGACTTCGCCGGACGGACCGGCGCTCCAGAATCCCATATACTTATCCCATTTTCCGGGAGCTACTAAGGCTTTTGCGACCGAAGCCGAAACGCTTGATGTCGCAGTGCCGGAAGGCCCTTTTGCGCATCCCGACAGAGCTTCCATTCCCGCTCCTGACCCCAAAAGTCCCGCCGCCGCCGCAATCTTGCCCATAGTGGATAAGAATCCGCGCCTTGTAGTTCCTTTTTGAATCTGTGAATCTTCTTCCTGTTCCTGAATTAAACCGTTTTCATTTTTTTCCATAAAAACCCCTCCTTCTCGGGTATTAATAAAAGAAAAAACATTAAATTAAAAAAAACATTATAAAATAAGTTATGAATAAGACGGATTAATCACCCCCCTCGCATTAACGACAAAATAGACATATCATTATTAAGATAGACATTATTAAGTTTGAATTATATTAATTTTTAAAAGATAAAAATGTGACTTTTATCACATTTTTAATAAATTAAAATATTGTTTTAATTTATTAATCGATAATTATTAGCATTTAGCGTAATTTATCTTCCTTATATCTTAAATATTATTCCATATTTTATATTTGTCAAATTAAAGTTTAACTTAAAATTTTTTATTTTTCAATTCTAATATTTTTAATAACTTAATAATTTTACCCCCCCCTCCCCCCGAATTTGTCAAGTAAATTTTTCAATGCCGCATATTCATTTTTAAACCTTGCTTAGAATTAATATATTGAATTGTATAACCAAAATTATAAAAATTTTATTTATGTGATTTTTATCACATACTAAAAAATAAAACATTATTATATTAAAAAACAAAAACTATGATTTAATTTATCCGCTATTTTTTTATATTTTATTTTATCTTACTTAAGGAGACGATTTTAAAATGGATAATATTAATTTTAAGCATGCTTTCGAGATTTTACTTGAAAATATACGTCTTCTTTCTCCGGTTTTGATAAATACCGAAGATTCCATAAACGGCATTTTAGCAGAAGATATTCATTCAAATATAGATTTTCCATTTTACGACAGTGCATTAATGGACGGCTATGCTCTTAGAATTAAAGAAGAATGGTGCGGCGGGGGTTTAAAGAATGAAACTACTTTTAAAATAGTCGGCAAGAAAGCCCGAAGTCTTGAGAATTTTGAAGCCGTTAAGATAATGACCGGAGAAGCGGTTCCGGAAAACGCAAACGTTCTGATAAAAATCGAAGACATCGTTTCAGGCGGATTTCTTAAAAACGAAGAATTGGTACTGCCGGAAGGGTTTGAATTTCAATGTTATAAAAATATTAAGAAAAAAGGGGAAGATATTAAGAAAGGAGATCTCCTGCTCGAAAAAAACAGTTTAATCCTGCCGTCTCATATCGGGATACTCGGGTATCTAAAAAAGCCTTATATAAAGGTTTGCCGCCGTCCTTCCGCAAGCCTGTTTTCTTTCGACGGCCGCATAAACGGATATACAGGATTCAAAGAAGACGCATCAAGCTTTGTGCTGATATCCCTTTTAAAAAGTTTGGGCGTTAAGGTAAATTATTTTGGGATTAAAAAAGACAAAGAAGACCTTTTGGAAGGGTTAAAAGATGCCTTGAAATCGGACATTGTAATAATATCGGGCGGTATAACTGGTGCCGATTCAAATTCTGCCGCCGCCGATTGTCTCGCTTCAATAGGCTGCAAAAAATTGTTTCAGGGGCTTAATATTAAACCCGGAAAGCCGTTTACCGCAGAAATTTACGATGAAACCGCTTTTTTTATACTGCCCAAAAATATTTTCGATACTATCGTTCTTTTTGAAAAATTTATTAGACCGGCGGCATTAAAAATGAGCGGGTTTAAAGATTTGTTAAAGCCCGTTTTTAAATTTGCGATGGAAGACGAGATTAAGAAAAAAGACGACAGGACTCATTTTGTTCTGGCGGAAGGATATAAAAAACAGGACGGATTATATTATGCCAAAAAAGCCGGACCGCAGACCCTTTCGTCGCTTAAGAATTTTAACGTCCTTTTGACGTTCGGCGAAGAAAGCAGAGGGGCGAAGGCGGGAGAAGAAGCGGAAGGATATTTTATTTATTAATAAAATAAAAAATATTCTTATTTTGTGATTTTAGTCACATTATTTTATATAAAAAAGTTATAAAAATTGAATTATAAAATGAAACCGGTTTATTTTTAATTATTTTTTTTAATTTAAAAGTTAATTTTTGAGGGAGGCAGTTATGAAAAAGAATTACCGTCTTATTTTTATTTTTTTAGCGTTATTTAGTTTTTTATTTTTTAACGTATCTAAAACGCTTGCGGGCGTTGACGGTTCCGGAAACA
This sequence comes from bacterium, assembly GCA_021779895.1. Taxonomy (GTDB): domain Bacteria; phylum SZUA-79; class SZUA-79; order Acidulodesulfobacterales; family Acidulodesulfobacteraceae; genus Acidulodesulfobacterium_A. Next base: position 3,092 of record JAJXZU010000164.1, on the reverse strand, counting down.
ATTTTATGTTCAAGCCGTCTATGCCGTTTGGTTATACACCGCCCGGTAAATTCTGGTCGCCGGATTTTTTTACGTTCCAGACCTGGAATCACACTTTCGATAATAACGGGCATGTCGTGCCGACCACTAAGGCATTTGGTCCAATCTCGATTACAAAGGAGATATTTCTTGCGGAAGCAATCTGGACTTTTAAATTTCTTGATTTAGACAACTATTTTCAAGTAGTAGTCCCCGCCGGTTCGGTTTCGCAAAATGTTACTAACACCGGCGCTTTAAGTAAAGACGGGGCATTTTCCAACTCGACTACAGGTATGGGCGACACGCTTCTATATTATGGTATTTATGCATATCACGGCGCTTCGGGCATACTAAGCTATAATGTTTTTCCCGAAGTAAGCGTAACTGTTCCCGACGGAAACTGGAATTCTAATTCGCCGGTAAACATAGGCGGAGACGAATGGCAGATTCAGCCGACCTTAACCGGACAATTCGCGGTTAAAACCGTAGGAAAACAGAGTTTAGTCCTTAACTATGCTTTAGGGTGGAGCAAAAACGAAGGCCATTCGTCTATCAATATGGGGTCTCTTGCGGTGGGCAATCCGAGTTATACGCAGCCCGGAAATAATATATTCGCCGATTTTTATTTGGATTACGTTATAAGTCCTAAGTTATACGTATATAACGAAACGGCATACACGAGACAGTATGATAATTACGGATATACAAACATAGGCACAGGTAATACTATTACGCCTTCTTACGGACTTTTAAACAAAGGCTATCAGGATATCGCAACCGGTGGCGGACTCGCGTACCATTATTCTCCCAAACTGCTTCTCGACGGAAGGGTGTTAAAGGACATTCACGGCGAAAACGGTCCGGACGGGTGGTACGGGATGGTAGATGCGGTATTTTTCTTTTAATTTAATAAAATTTATCTTTATATAAAAATTTATATAATAATTTATTTTAAGTAGCGAAGGGGGTCGAATTATGAGCTTTTCTAGAAGAGATTTTTTAAAGTTGGCCGGACTTGCAGGGGGTTACATCCTGTCTCCCCCCGCGATGTCTTTCGGATCGAATAAGCTTCAGATTGTAAAAGACCCCTTCGACTATCCTTATCAGGGCTGGGACGTTTACTATAAAAACCAGTGGAAATGGGACCATGTCGCCAGAAGTACCCACGGAGTTAACTGTACGGGTTCGTGCAGCTGGCTCGTATACGCTAAAGACGGCATAGTGACGAGAGAAGAACAGGCGGCGGATTACGAGGTAGTCCAAAAAGGCATGCCGGATTATAATCCTAGAGGCTGCCAAAAAGGCGCCTGTTATTCCATGGAATACGTTTACGGCGACAGAAGAATAAAATATCCAATGCTCAGGGTAGGCGAAAGGGGAGAAGGAAAATGGAAGAGAATTTCTTGGGACGAAGCCGGAGAAATCTTTGCAGATAAATTAATCCAAAATATAAATAAAAACGGATTAGATTCAATTTTCTATTATACGGTAATACCTGCTATGTCGATGATATCTTTTGTTGCGGGCAACAGATTTGCGCACATTACCGGAGGAGTCCTGATGAGCTTTTACGACTGGTATTCCGACCTGCCGCCCGGTTCGCCGATAACGCTCGGTGTCCAGACTGACGTGCCGGAATCCGCAGACTGGATTAACGCTAAATACATTTTATTGTGGGGCTCCAATGTCGTGGAAACAAGGATACCGGACGCGCACTATGTTACGGAGGCAAGATACAAAGGGGCAAAAATTGCGGCGATATTTCCGGATTACAACCCGTCATCTATTCACTCCGATATATTTTTATCGCCGAAGACCGGAACAGACCTTGCATTGCTTTTAAGCGTAATAAACATAATTATAGTAAAAAATCTTTACGATGCAGAATATATTAAAGAACAGACGGACTTGACGTTTTTAGTCGATGCCGAAACGAAAAAATTTTTAAGGCAGTCGGACATCGCAAAAGGAGGCAAGCCGGATATATTTTATCAGTACGACAAAAATAAAGGATTAATTCAGTCAAACGGCAAAACTCTTAAATTAGATAGGCTTAATCCGGAACTCGAGGGAAACTTCGAGGTTAAATATAAAGACGGTTCCAAACATAACGTTAAAACCGTATTCAGTATTTTAAAAGAAAGATTTTCGGGTTATACGCCGGAATGGGCGGAAAAGATTACCGGAATAAACAGGGATACGATAGAGGATTTTGCGGCAGATATCGGCATGACGGCAAGAAAGAGCGGCGGAAAGGTTCTGTTCATACACGGAAACGGACTAAACCAGTGGTTTAATAATGACTTAAACAACAGAAGCGTTTTGCTCCTTTTATCGCTGTTAGGCTCTATAGGCAAGCAGGGAGGCGGTTTCGCGCATTACGTCGGACAGGAAAAGGTATGGCCTATGCCGGGACTCTTAAAGCTGGCTTTCGGGGCGGGAATGCCTAAAAATTTAATAGGGCCTTTGCATCAGAGGTTTCAAAATACCACTATCTGGTCTTACGTCCATTCTAATATGCCCGACTTAATATCGGAAAAGGAAAGGCGGAGGCAGGAGATTCCAAAACCTATAAGGAATTATATTTATGAAAGCGTAAAACATTGGGAAAAGGGCGAAAAAACCTGGCAAAGATTGTATCCCAAGGGTTGTCTCGGCAACGACATAGAAGAATTCGCCGCTACCGGCAAAACCGTAAGAGACCCGAAGATGATGGTCATCTGGAGGGCAAATTACCTTAATCAGGCAAAGGGATTCAACTACGTAAAAGATAATCTCTGGAAAAAACTCGATTTTATCGTGGATATAAATTTCAGGATGGATTCGACCGCTTTAAACGCAGACATGGTATTGCCGGCATCGAGTTTTTACGAAAAATGGGATATTAGCTCGACGGATTTAACGTCTTTTATCATTCCTTTTACTCCGGCGGTAGAGCCTCTTTACGAATCTAAAACCGACTGGCAGATTTGGGAGTTTCTTTCCAAAAAATTATCGGAAAAAGCGGTAAAAGCCGGTTTAAAACCTATACGCGATAAAGAATTCGGCATTACGAGGGATTTAAGCAAAACCCA
>JAJXZU010000086.1:0-6316 GCA_021779895.1 bacterium | reverse complement strand
ATTTTCTTTAGAATTTTGCATAAATCCTTCTTTTATGAATTTATCTATAATTTCACGGCCGGCTAATTCAGACAGTCTTTTTGCGTTAATTCCTGAAGCCGTCCTCAAGGATAGAAATATTTCCTCGTTTATTTTATCTTTTTCCGTAAGGATTTCGATAAAATCGCCGTTATTTTGTATAACGCCGCTATTATCGGTTTCCCCGCCGCGAAATTTTTTTGAAATATTTCGTATATATTTTTCTAAATCAGCCGCATTAGTTTTCCGTATTTCTTTGCCGTTTTCAAGTTTTAAGAAGGAGGAAGCCGAAGGGCCCAATCCTAAATATTCGCCCCTTTTCCAATAGTTTAAATTGTGCCTGCTTTCGTATCCTTTTTTTGCAAAATTAGATATTTCATAGCGCGCATAGCTTTTTTCGGCTAACAATCCGCATAGTATTTCATAATACTCTGCTATGTTTTCTTCCGGCGTAAATGCAAAACCCTTTATTTTTCTTTTTTTACGAATTTCATAAAATTTTGTGCCTTTTTCGACGCTGAGCATATAAGCCGAAATGTGAGCCGGTTCTAAACTCAGTATCGACTTTGCGTCGCTGTAAAAGATATCTTTCGTCTGTCCCGGCAGTCCTATTATTAAATCGAGCGAAATATTATTAAATCCAGCTTTTTTTGCATTATTTACCGCGTTATAAATATCATTTTTATTATGTATTCTGCCTGCCGTTTTAAGCACGCCGCCGTCAAAACTTTGCGCTCCAATAGATAAGCGGTTTATCCCAAGCGGCTTTAAAGCCGACAGCTTTTCTAAGTTCCCGCTTTCAGGGTTTATCTCCGCGGTTATTTCGGCGACTTCCGCAATTTTAAAGCTTTTCCGTATATAATCCATCAAGTTGTCAAAAAAGTTTACGGGCATCATAGACGGAGTGCCGCCTCCGAAATATATGCTGTTAATATGAGAACCTCCAAGAGAATATTTTTCGACCATAATATTTATTTCGTTTATCAAAAGTTCCGGATATTGTTCTAAATCTGCGCAGCCGCCTACCGGCTTTAATTTTGATAAAGGAACGGAATAAAAACTGCAGTAATTGCATTTGCTTTTACAGAACGGGGTATGAATGTAGATGCTTAATTCTTTCATCGATTAGCTCGTTGGTTCTTATAATTAACAATTATATATGATATAATAATAAAAAGTATATTTATTAAATTGAATTTATAAAGATTGGATAAATTTATACCTTTATAAATCCTTAAGCTTAAATAGGAGGTTTAAGTCTATGGATATCGACAATAATAACTATTTATCTCAAAATGCCCTCAAGATAAAAGACGGCGTGTTTTATACCGGCGCTTTCGACCCCGATTTAAGGATATTCGATATAGTAATACCTACCGCAAACGGAACGACCTATAATTCTTATTTTATTCAGGGAAGCCGAAAATCCGCTTTAATAGATACGGTCAAACTCAACACTAAAGACCAGCTGATAAATAAATTAAGCGGCATAACGGACATATCCAAAATAGATTATATCGTTATAAACCATACGGAGCCGGACCATTCCGGAGCGCTGCATCTTATCAAGGAAATTGCAAAAGACGCGACGCTGGTCTATTCAAAAAATGCGCATCATTTTGTAAAACATATTATTAAAAAAGATTACAATAATATTACGGTCGGCGATGGAGATTCGCTCGATCTGGGCGGAAAAACCCTGCAGTTTATAAGCGCCCCTTTTCTGCACTGGCCGGATACTATGTTTACTTATCTGAAAGAAGACCGGATACTTTTCCCCTGCGACTTTTTCGGAGCCCATTACTGCGACCCTAAGGTTTTTAACGATTTATTATCTGATAAAGACGAGGCATTCGAAGATTTCAAATATTATTTCACCCATATAATGAGGCCTTTCAAGAACTATTCCTTAAATGCTTTAGAAAAACTTAAAAATTACGATATAGACGTTATAGCTCCGTCGCACGGGCCTATATTGAGAAAAGATTTAAAAAAATATTTCGACTGGTATATTGAAGCAAGCAAGCCGTCGGATGCGGATTCAGCCGTTAAAAAGATAGCCGTAATTTATGCTTCGGCTTACGGCAATACCGAAGAAATGGCAAGGCATATCGCAAAAGGCGCAAGCATAGACGCGCTTACGGACGTCTCCCTGATAAACTTAGTAGAAAGCGATATTAAAGACGTCGTAGATGAAATTGAAAGCGCCTCTGCCGTAATAGTCGGTTCGCCCACCCTTAACGCGAAACCCCCGAAGCCTATATTCGATATGATATCGTCCATGGTCATGCTTAACGTCAAAAATAAAAAGGCGGCCGTTTTCGGCTGTTACGGCTGGAGCGGAGAGGCGGTTCAGATGGTGCAGGATATTCTTAAGAGCCTCAGATTCGTTATAGTTCAGGAAGGATTAAAAATTCAAATGACGCCGTTTGAAGAAGATTTGCTTAACTGCGAAAAATTCGGAATGGATTTTGCATATAAAATAACGCAGGATTCATAAATATTAGTACAAATAAATTAAACCGTAAAAAATTTATAATGAGTTTTAAATATGAAAAAGGCGGGTCGTTAATCTGGGAAGATAACGATTTTAACTTTTATACGAAAATAGACGGAGAAGAAGTTTTTATAGGCAGGGGGATGAACGTTCCTTATCCGCTTGAAGAAGGCGACTGCTGGACTATTCCGGGCGGCAAAACTTTTGCTTACAAAGGCGGTATTATCAGCAGGGTCAAATCGTTCGGCGAAGATAAAAAAAGATTAAAATTAAAAGAGTGCCTTGAAGATTTATACGAAAAATTTGAAGAATCTTATCTTTATTCCGACCCTCTCGGTTTTGTCCATAAAGCAGGCGGTATTAAAGATATCGAGATTGCCGGATTTATAGCAGCCGGATTTGCGTTCGGCGGCGTGAGCCAGATTCTTAAAATATTAGACAAAATAGACAAAATAGTCGAGCATAAATTCTATGAATTTACCGTAAATTTCGATACCGCGGAAGGATTAAAACTATTTAAAAATTTTTATTACCGTTTTATAAAAGAAAAAGACGTCGTAGCGCTGTTTCTGGTTTTAAGCGAAATACTCAAAAAATACGGTTCTATAGAAAATTTTTTCCTTATAGGTTTTAATCCGTCCGATTTAAACCTGAAAAACGCATTGATTAGCTTTTCTAAAAGAGCGGTAGAACTTGTCGATTTTTCGCCTGTTTACGGCACGCCGGCTCCGCCTGAGGATTCCATGGTGCATTTCTTTTTTACCTCTCCCGCGGACAACAGTCCCTGCAAAAGAATGAATTTATATTTAAGATGGATGGTAAGAAATTCGGACAATCTCGATTTCGGGATATGGCAGGGCGGCATCCAGCCTTACCAGCTGATAATGCCGGTAGATACGCATATAGGGAGAATCAGCCGGTACATAGGTTTAACCTCGCGTAAAAACCCCTCTTTTAAAATGGCTGAAGAGATAACGGAAAATCTCAAAAAACTCGACTATTCCGACCCGGTAAAATACGATTTTGCAATTACAAGGCTGGGAATACTGGATTTATGCAAAAAAAACCGGAACGAAGCGGACTGCGAAAAATGCGGCATTTACGATATTTGCAATCAGACTCTAACTCTTTAAAAGGATTCTTATTAATGAAAATTAAAAAATTAAAATCGTTATTATTTCTTGTTTTTTCAGCATTTCTTGTTTTTTCGGCATTTGATGCCGTTAACCCCGTTTTTTCGTATGCCGCCGTTAAGCCCGGAGCCGGTATCGAAAAAGACGGCAAAAATTTCGGGGCGTACATACTAAAAAAAGACATACTTCTAAAGTTGGATGAGCATTACGGATTAAAAGCGTATGTAACCGAATCGGTAAAAATAGAGTCGCAAAGAGGAATTAACAAGTACTCCGAGGTTATAGTCCCTTTTTCGGAAAAATATCAGAAGATTAAATTGCTATATGCCTATACTTTGCTTAACGGGATGTTTAAGGTTCCCGTAGGCAAACACGCAGTCAACATTGTTTCTCCGAGCTTTGCGGTTAATTACCCGGCTTATTCCGATATAAAATATCTTACGCTTTCGATGCCGGCGGTCGAAGAAGGTTCGGTTATAAATTTTTCCTACGAGATAGATAATTTTAAACCTTTGATTAAGAACGGAGTCTTTTATACCGGTTATTTTTCTTATACTATTCCTGCCCGGAAAATAAATTTTTCGCTGATATATCCCGAAGGGGTTAATATTAATTTGTATCTGCATAAATTAAACCGGCATGAAGTTTCAAAAAAATTCGTTTATATTAAAAATAAAAAATTCGTAAAACTAAGCGCATCCATTGGCGGCGTTGCGGCGATAAAAAAGGAATCCTATATGCCGCCTATAAAAAATTTAAGAAGTTATATCGCCGTATCTACTTATAATTCCTGGAGCAGACTCTTTAATCGAATAAACGCGATGTTCGCGAAAGCCGAAAGACCTACCGCAAAAATTAAAGAATTTGCCGAGTCGGCAGTAAAAAAAGTCAAAGACGAGAGCCGCAGGCAAAAGGCGGCTTCAATTTATTACAGCTTTGTAAGAACCTTTAGATATGTAGGAATAGGCTATGGTATAAACGGCTATAATCCGGAGCCTACCGGAACAACGTTTGCGAACGGTTACGGAGATTCAAAATCCTTAGCCGCCCTGCTTATAACGATGCTGAAGGCTGAAGGTATCGATGCGTATCCCGTTCTCATACCGTCGTTGGATACGGCCGCTTTAAATATTAAAAATGTTTCTCCCAAGCAGTTCGATTCCGTTATAGTCGGTTTTACCTTGAAAGAAAAAGGTAAAAATAAAAAGTATTATCTTTACCCCGATTCTTCATCCTATAAAGCCTTTAAGATTCCTTACGGCCTGGCGGGAAGAAAAGGCGCAGCGATTATAGGGCGCGGCAGTTTTAAATTTATTTTTACGCCTGCCGAGAAGCCCGAACAGAACGAAAAAGTTTTATTATTTAAAGGCAGTATTGCTAAAAGCGGAACTTTAAAAGGCAGTATTTCAATAATTTATAAGGGATTATATTCAAATTTTGAAAGAACTTCGCTTAAAGATATAAATAATTACCGTAAAAAACTTAAAGCGGCAAATTTTTTATATGATTTTATCCCCGGAGCCTATATAGAAAGTTTTAAATATAAAAATATTAAGAAAATCGATAGCAACGTTAAGCTTAATATAAAATTTATCGACGGGAATTACGGGGTATTAAAAGGCGATAAATTATTATTCCATTCCGTAATGCCTGTAGATATGAGCCTGATACGGCTTGTTTTAAAAAGAAAAAGGCTTTATCCTTTGATAATAGGCTATCCGTTTGAACATATCGGCAGAATTAAAATAAAAATCCCTGAAAAATCCTCTATATATTATTTGCCGCAGCCGTTAAAATTCAACAATGAAGCGGGCTCCGCCTATTCAAACTGCTCGTTTTCGAAAAATAAAGCCGAGTTAAGCTGCGTTTATAAATTTGAATCGAAAAAACCTGCCGTATCGGTTAAGGACTATAAAAAATACAGGCAAATTATAAAAGCATATGCGGCGTATTTAAAAAATTATTTCATTGCCGTATCTAACGTATATTTTTATTAATATAAAATTGCAGGAGGGTTTAAAAATGAGAAGCATGACGGAAGAAGATTTAAAAGCCGCTTTCGCGGGCGAAAGCCAGGCGCACGTAAAGTATATGATTTTTTCGGAAGAGGCGCAGAAGGAAGGCAAGCCTAAGCTTGCTAACGTATTCAGGGCAATAGCCAGAGCCGAGCTCATTCACGCAAAAAATCATTTAAGGGCGCTCGGAGGAATTAAAAAATCCGGAGAAAATATTGCCGCGGCATATAGCGGCGAAGATTACGAAATAGAGGAGATGTATCCGGTATTTTATGAAGTAGCTAAATTTCAAGGCGAAAAGGAAGCCGAGCGTTTTACCCATTACGCGCTGGAAGCAGAAAAAATACACAGGGAAATTTATAAAAAAGCCAAGGAACTCGATGCCGAAGGGAAGGATTTCGACGGGGAAACGGTCTATATATGTCCGGTCTGCGGCCATACCCATGTCGGAGCGGAAGCGCCGGATAAATGTCCGGTCTGCGGCTGCGCAAAGGATAAATATATTAAATTCGCCGCATAAAATTTGACAATATCTATTTTTATGATATTATAAAAATAGAGAAATAGTATTAGCGTTTATAACAGTTTTAAAAGGAGGAATTGCGATGATTCAGGGAATAAACGGCAATCCTACGGCTTCCCAGCTTTTTCAA
>JAJXZU010000165.1:0-6351 GCA_021779895.1 bacterium | reverse complement strand
TTACCGTGCCGTTTGCCGAACTGACGCTCGCGACGGTGTTTAAGAACTGATAAGCACCGGCGGTAAGCGTTCCGGTTGCACCTATCTGAATATCCGAACCCGGTAAAATTCCCGTCGTGGATGTAACGCCGAGAGTTTGCTGAGAAATTGCGGTATTTTGCAGAATATTGCTCGTTAAAGACGATGACAAAGTAACGGATTGGATAGTGGTACCGGCCGGTATAGCTCCGGGGGCGTAACCTGTTCCCGTACCGTTAGCTCCGGTATAATATTTTGAAACAGTGTATAAATTAGTAGTTCCGTCGCCGTTGCCTATTAAAAGACTGGATGGTCCGCCGGCGGCCGGCGTATTTATCATGCCGCTGACGTTTAAAGTCGTAGCTCCGGCCGAATAGTTTCCGGTAACATAACCCCCCATAAAATTTCCGGTCGTAGTAGTAGGCGTAGTCTGCGGCGAAATATTGGAATTAAGATTTGCGGTAAGCGTAGCGGCGGTAGTAGCCAGAGGCGCGATTGCGCCGGTATTTAAGGTAATAGGACTAGGCGTACCGGCGGTAGCGATTCCCGCGGAATTTAACGCATAACCCATAACTACGTTTTGTCCGGTCGAATCTACTATCTGGCCCTTCGCATTTTCGCTGAAAGTGCCGTTCCTCGTATAGTAAGTCGAACCGTTAGGCGCCTGGACTATAAAAAATCCGTTGCCGTCAACCGCCATATTTAAAGGATTAGAAGTGTTTTCCATAGCGCCTTGCGTAAACTGCTGTTGAATAGAATAAACGTCCGTTCCCAGACCTTCCTGGGAATTCGACGTGCCGCTCAGCGTCTGGCTGACTAAGTTTTCGAATATCGGGCTTGAACTTTTAAACCCTATCGTATTAGAATTTGCTATATTGTTGCCTATAACGCCGAGATAAGTCTGGTTGGCGTCTAATCCCGAAACTGCCGTAAAAAGCGCATTTACACCCATTTTTCATTCCTCCGTATAATACTAAATCGACATAAATTATTGTTTTGATAAATCCTTTTTCTATATTTAGGAAATAAAGGCGTCAGATTTCAAATCTGACGCCTTTATTTCTGTTAATTAACGTTCGTAACGCTCGACAGCGGAACGGTCGAGCCGTTGCTGAGTTCGAGCTGGACCGCGCCCGTCGATGAAGTCGAAAGCCCGGTAACCGTCGCCTGAGTAAAGGTCGAAGGCGAAATAGCCGCGCCGCCCGAACCCGTCGCGCCGACGGAAAAAGTATAATTTCCCGAAGGAGCCGCCTGTCCGCCGTTTTCCGTTCCGTCCCAGGTAAACGATTGCGAACCGGTGTTCTGCGCTCCGAGATTCGTATTGTAAACGAGATTTCCCGACGAATTGTATATATCCATACTGACCGAACTTGCATTGCTTGGCAGAGAATAGTTAAGGTTTGCGGTGCTTCCGTTCGAAAAACCGAATGCGTTTCCGCTTGCCTGAACCGACTGCCCTACCATATTTACGGCGCTCCCGAGGGTCGCTTGATTTTGGTCGGACACAATTGCCTGAAGATTGGAATTAACTGAATTTAACTGGTTCAGCGAATCGAACTGCGCAAGCTGGGCAAGCGAATCCGAACTGGACTGGGGATTTAACGGGTCCTGGTTTTCTAACTGTTGGACCATTAACTGCATAAAAGTAGTCGCGCTTACAAGACTGCCGTTAGGATTGGATGAATTTGCGGTATTAGCCGCGGTGTTTGCCGCCGAAGACGCGACCGAACCTGCGTTTGTAGTCGTAGTTGGCGCAAATAACGAATTTACCGACATTCTTATTCCCTCCGTTACTTATTATATTTATATGTAACAATATTTAAAACATAACAGGAAAATTTTTCCCGGTTTAAAGGCTTTTTTGCCTTCGATATGTAATTATGCAAATATCGTGCCAAATTATATAAGAAGGGGATATTGCTAATCTGCCGCTATTTTTAATTCTTTCAGTTTGTTTCTCAGGGTTCTGGAGGTAATGCCGAGTTTTTCCGCGGCTTTAGTCCTGTTTCCGCCCGTTTCTTCGAGGGCGGCCATAATAAGTTTTTCTTCCATTTCCTTGATGTTAAACGTCCGAACGGCATTGCCGCCCGACGGAACCAAGGGGGAATTAATTTTAGCCGGGCTTTCGTTTTCGTTTATATTTGCGCCGTCTCCGTTAATTTGGCCGAAACCGCCGAAATGGCGTACGTCTAAATAATTATCTTTCTGCGCCAGTATAACGGCTCTTTCTATTATATTCTCCAGTTCTCTTATGTTGCCCGGAAAATTAAGCGAATGCAGATAGTTCTGCCCTTCTTCCGTGATCCCCGAAATTTCCCTGAAATATTTTTTTGCATACGCCGACGCAAAATATTTTGCAAGAGGAATTATATCTTCTTTCCTCTCTCTGAGAGGAGGAAGATGCAGGCGTATCACGTTAAGCCTGTAAAAAAGGTCTTCCCTGAAACTTCCTTCCGCTACGGTTTTTTCTATGTCTTTGTTGGTGGCGGCGATAACCCTCGCGTTTATTGCTACCGGCTCGTCCCCTCCGACTCTGTCTATGGTCTTTTCCTGAAGAACCCTCAATATTTTAGCCTGAAGGTTTTTATCCATTTCGGCAATCTCGTCCAGCAGAATAGTTCCGCCGTCCGCCTGCTCGAACTTTCCTTTCTTCAAAGAAACGGCGCCGGTAAAAGCCCCTTTTTCGTGTCCGAAAAGTTCGCTTTCTAGAAGAGTGGACACTATGGCGGAACAGTTAACGCCGATAAACTTCCCTTTTCTTTTGCTCAAATTATGTATTCTTTTTGCCGCGACTTCCTTTCCGGTTCCGGATTCGCCGGTTATAAGGACGGTGGCGTCTGCGTCGGCTACCGCCTTAATATATTCGCTTATTTTTTTCATTGCCGCCGATTCGCAGATAAAACCCGATTTATCGTCTGCGTCCGCATCCGCGCCTGCGGTATTTTTTTTAATAGCCTCGTATGCGGAAATTTTTTCCGCATTTTTCAACATCTTTTCAAAATCGGAAATATCGAAAGGCTTCAGCAGATAGTCCGCCGCGCCTGATTTCATAGCTGAAACCGCGCTTTCCACCGTTCCATATGCGGTAATGATAACGAAAGGAATTGACTTAAACGCTGCACGCTTTTTTATTTCGCTTAAAAAAGAAATTCCGTCCATCCCGGGAAGGCTTAAATCTGATAATATAAGAAAATAGACGCCGCCTTTTCCTGCCGCAGTCCCGTCCAACCCGTCCAGAAATTTTAGCGCTTCTTCCGCGGAAGCGAAAATATCCCCTTCCCTGCCAGTCTTTTTAAGGCTCAGGCTCAATGCGGAACGCATATGGGGGTCGTCGTCGACTATCAGAATCCTGTCCGCCCGATTATCCTGCTTCCCTATAAGGTCAGGCATATTCAAACCGCCGGTTTTATTTTGACTCATATTAACTATATATTATATTATAAATAATAAAAAATAATAAAAAATAATTTTTACCGTGAAATTATGATAAAATTTTCCTTATGAATACAAATAAAAAAATCGGAACGGAAGAACTGGGCATCGGCATATTACCTAATGCGTATAAACCGGCATCGGCGCAGAAGCCGCCGGAAAACGGGTCAGCAGCGGCGCCGACCGGGGAAGAGCTTAAAAAGGCGTTTGAATCTTTCGAGGCCGCTTCCCAAAAACTTTCCGAATATTATAAAAACCTCGAAGAAGAAATAAAGGATTTAAAGGAGAACTTAAATACGGTTTTGGAAAGCCTGCCTTTGGGAATTTTAATTACCGACGAAAATAACCTGATTAAATTTATAAACAAGTCGTTAACCGGCCTTGCGGGGGGATATAATCTCGTAAGCTATTTAAACCGCCCTATAGACGAGTTTTTAAAATTTTTCTTTAGCGGCTCGGCATTGGGCGATTTCATAAAACCCGTTTTTTATCCTATTGAAAAGTTAATGAAATCCGGCGCGCAGAACGAAAAATTCATTCCGGTATTCCTATACATAAAAAATATACACGGGAATAACAAAAAAAACTCGGGGCGGATTTTTATAATTCAGAATATAGAAGAAATAAAAAAGTTCAAACGGCTGGCGGAACTCGGCGAAATGTCGGCAAAAATAGCCCACGAAATACGGAACCCGCTCGGTTCTATAGACTTGTTCGCATCCGTACTGCAAAAAGAAATTAAAAACGGAGAGCATGCGGAAATTATTTCTAACATAATATCCGCCGTCAAAAATATGAACGCTACTATAAACAACGTTCTGGAATTTTCCAAAACCGTCAATCCTGCCCTTTCAAAATGCAGTTTAGCCAATATCGTAAATAAATCCATTATGTACTCTTCCTATATAATACAAGAAAAAAACGTGAAAGTAATTACTGAAATCGACGAAAATCTTATTTTAGAAATCGACGAAAATCTTATCGGGCAGACTTTCGTCAATATACTTATTAACGCGGCGCATGCCGTTCAAAATATTGACGGTATTATAAACGTAAGAACTTCTGCGGCTTCCGGCGGAGAAGACGGAAACGGCTACATCCGCATAGATTTTGAAGACAACGGACCGGGATTTTCGGAGGACGTCGTAAAGAATATTTTTAACCCCTTTTTTTCGACTAAAAAAAGCGGCGGTACGGGTTTAGGGCTCTCGATAGCCCTTAACAACGTTATGGTTCACGGAGGATACATCGGCGCAGAAAATTCTAAAGAACTGGGCGGAGCAAAAATAAGCGTGTTTTTGCCTTATCTGGCATAATTTTTGCATACAATAAACATAAGAGTTGTCAATAAGATGTATTTGACATATTTTTGTCATTGAGATAAGTCGAAGACGACGAAGTAATCTTTATTATATATTATTATATATTTAGTTGCGTTTAGGACGAAAGGAGGTATGTATAAAATGTTCAGTAATATTTACGGAATCTTGGGAGAGAGTTTAAACGTCCTGAGCGACAGGCAGAACATTATCGCTTCTAACGTCGCAAACGCGAATACGCCGGGTTATAAGGCGAAAGAACTTAACTTCGAGCAGGTTATGAAATGCCTCGTTCCTTCGGCGGATTCTCTGCCTATGGAAGCAACGTCGGAAAAAGATTTAGGCGGCGGGGTTGCGGCGGGGTCGTCTTCGCAAGGACAATCGGACTATATAAAATCTTTCGTTCATAATCAAAAAGACGAAACCGTCCCTCCGCTAGACGGCAATACCGTTGACCTCAGCAAGGAAATGAGCGATATGGCGTCTAACGCGATAAGGTTTCAGGCGGTTTCCGGTTTGTTGTCGAAAAAATTTGCGACTTTAAGTTACGCTATAACAAATTCTACTCCTTAATATGAAATATTCGAAGGGTTCGACAGGGTTACGGGGACAGAATTCAATTCTGTCCCCGTAATATAAAAAATTTGCTTTGATAAACACAGGAAAAAGTATGCAGTAATGACAAAACATATAATTAATAATAAAGAGGGCGGGTTATGAGTTTTAACGATTCTTTAAAGATAGCGGCGGAAGGCTTAAATGCCGAAAGAATAAGGATGAACGTTATTTCGTCCAATCTTGCGAACATTAATACCGACGATGCGGGCAACGGACTGCCTTACGTAAAGAAAGAGCCGCTTTTTAAAACCGTTAAATTTAAAAATTATTTCGGCGTCGAAGTAGAAAAAATAGAAAACGCCAAAAATCCGTTTTCCGAAAAATACGACCCAAGCAGTCCGCTTGCCGATAAAGCGGGATACGTCAAGACTCCCAATATATCGTCGATAAGGGAACTCGTAAATATGATTTCGGCTACAAGGGCTTATCAGGCGGACGCTCAGGTTATATCGGAATCTAAAGCTATGTCGCAGTCGTCGTTAAAAATTTGACGGATATAAGAACTATAAATTTAGAATTATAAATTGTGGTATAATAATAAATAAACCGGCAGGCTTAACGAATCACAGAAGATAGATTTAAGTCCGCCGGTTAAGCGTTAAAGAATAAAGCGGAGGATTTCACTATGGCTATGCCTATAGGCGCGGAAAACGCAATAAATTTAAACGATATAAAAGAGCTTAATCCCAACGGCATTATAAAGGGCGATGCTTCCGCATCCGGCGCGGCCGATACCGGCTCTGGAGGCGGTTCTTTCGCCGATACGCTTTTAAATTCCATAAATAAAGTCAACGAACTTCAGAATACCGCCGACAACTCAGCCGAAGCCATAGCTACCGGAAAATCGTCCAATATACATCAGGCAATGATAGACATGGAAAAAGCAAACGATTCCTTTGAGCTTATGATGCAGGTTAGAAATAAAATTATAACCGCATACAATTCTATTATGAATATGCAGGTA
>JAJXZU010000097.1:0-6381 GCA_021779895.1 bacterium | reverse complement strand
TATCCAATCCGTTACTTTGTCATCGTCTTTAACGAGCAATATTCTGCAAAATACCGCAATTTCTCAGCAAACTCTCGGCGTTACATCCACGACGGGAATTTTACCGGGTTCGGATATTCAGATAGGCGCAACATCAAATACTTCCGGTGCGTATCAGTTCTTAAACACCGTCGCGAGCGTCAGTTCGGCAAACGGTACCGTAAATCTTTCGAATGCGATGCCCGTCGGAGATACAAACAATGCCTTTGTGTCCGGAGGTTCAATTATATCCGGTCCGGCAAACGACTATTATTCTACGACTATCAATGTTTATGATTCCTTAGGAAATTCGCTTCCCATGACCGTTACTTTTGCGCCGCAAAGTTCAACCGCTGGTAATTGGAACGCTTATTATTCTATTAACGGAACCGCCGCCCAGAGACCGTCGCTTACGCCCTCAACAGATTCGAGTCCCGATATTACGTTTAATTCAAGCGGCCAAATTACCAGTACTTCCTCTTTGACTTTAACCGATGTTCCCGCTTACGTTACCGGAGCAACCGGGCTTCCGGACGGTGCTGCGCAGCCGCTGAATATCGCTTTAAATTTAACTAATCTCACGCAGTATGCCGCAACGTCCGCTACTACCGCATTTACCCAGAACGGTTATACGACCGGAACGCTTACGAGCTTTACGGTTGACCAGAACGGCAGGGTTTCGGGGCAGTTTTCCAACGGCCAGACGGAATATTTATATCAGGTAGCCCTTGCAAACTTTATCTCTCCGACGGGACTTACTTCGGAGGGTAACAGCCTTTACGCCCAGACCTTTGCGTCCGGTCAGCCCGCCGTGGGAGTTGCGAATTCGGGTAACTTCGGCTATATTACGGATTCGGCTCTTGAACAGTCCAACGTCGATATTTCGTCGGAATTTACTAATATGATAGTGGCGCAGAATGCCTATGTGGCAAATTCAAAGGTTTTGACTACGGAAAATTCCGTTCTTACGGCATTAGAAAGTTCGGTGCAGTAACTTATAAAATATAATCAAAATAAAGGTATCAGATTTGAAATCTGATACCTTTATTTAAGACAAATAGAAAACTATGTTTGGTAATCTTGCTTTAAATTTATCGGTGGATGCAGGACTTTCTTTGGTAAACGACGTTATGAACGCCGTTTCGGGAAACGTTTCCAGCCAGCCGCTTTCTTTGTCTGGCGGCGCTGGTGCCGGTTACGGCTCGTCGGCTTTCGGCGGCCAAGGCGGATTCGGCGAAATTCTAAATAATTCTATAGATAATTTATCAAACGCGGCAAGCAGTCAAAGTCAAAGCGCGGCTGGACAGCCGGCAAGCGGTTCGTTTAACGCTTACGGCAGTCAGGGGAATAATGCTTCCGATACAACGTCCGTTTCGACGGCCGAACAACAGGCAAACTCAGGAGTTAATTCCGGCGGCAATAATTCCGTCGGCAGCCGAACAGGGAATAATATAGACGGCAGTTCTTCCAACAATGTTTCTTCATCCGGTCAGCCGCCACATAATACAGTTAACGCAGGAACAAATTCGGACAATAATGCGGATAACGGCGGCACTAAAGCCTCTAATTCGTCAGAGGGCAGGTCTGCGGGCGGCACGGCTAACGGCAATTCTCGGAAAACTTCAAATAACGCAGGCTCTTCATCTAAACATTCCATTAAACATGATAAGGGAAATAAAGTAGATTCGACAGGCAGCGGCAATTTAGCCGACGCACAGGCCGTTTATTTTATAGGAAATACAAACGCTACTAATATCGACGTCTATGCCCTTTCCTCAAAAAAAGGGGATAATGCCGCAAACGGCAAAGCCAAGGGGACGGGGGCCGGAGGAGCAAACATAAAACTTGCCGCCGGAAATCAGTCATCCGCTGCGGATGCTTTATTGTCTAATAGCACCGCCGCAGGCTTAAACAGCCTTAAATCCCAAAGTCCGAACAGTCCGAACAGTCAGGACGGGGAGAACTTCGCCGGCAATTCTTCCGGCAAAACTTTTTTGTCGGCTTTTTCCGATAACGCCGGCAGGAAAATCGCCGATAACGCCGCAGGGCAAAATAACGGCGGTTCTGCCGCCGTTCAAAGCGCACCCGTCAAAACCGGCGATACGGCCGATAAAAATGCCGTAACCGGCAATAATCAAAACATTTTAAATAAAATAACGGAAAACAAAACAAACGCGGCGCCAAACGCAAGTATCGCTTCAAATGCCTCCGCATCAGTAAAATCAGCCGTTTCAAACTCAAATACCGCAAATACGAATACCGTAAACACGGCAAACGCTAAAACCCTTATTAAAGATGCCGCCTTTAACGCACTTAATTTAAGCGTTCTAAGCGGCGAAACGAA
This sequence comes from bacterium, assembly GCA_021779895.1. Classification (GTDB taxonomy): domain Bacteria; phylum SZUA-79; class SZUA-79; order Acidulodesulfobacterales; family Acidulodesulfobacteraceae; genus Acidulodesulfobacterium_A. Next base: position 4,019 of record JAJXZU010000097.1, on the reverse strand, counting down.
ACCGGTTCTTTCCGCTGCGGACGGAAAAAATATCGAATCGTTATCTGCCGGAGCTTCCAAAGCAGGGGATTCGGGTTCCGTTTCTTCAAGCCTTTTCGGCGCGGCAGGTTCGGCGGTTTCCGCCTCCGCCGGTTCAGGTTCGGCCTCTGCTTCAGGCGGAAATTCGGGCGGTTTCGGTTTAACGGGCGGCGGAGTCTTCGGTCTTGAAGACGGCTCTTCCGGAGAAACTTCCGGTTCTATGGCAATTAATTCCGTTATGTTTATGCTGAGAAAAAACATCCAGTCGGCTACAATTACATTGAATCCGGCATCGCTGGGCACCGTTAAGATAAATATATCTTTAAGCGGCGCTAATTCGGCTTTAAATCCGCTGAACCAGTCCGCGGTTTCTAACGGTTCTATAACGGTCAATATGCTTGCGCAGAACGAAGCCGCCAAAAATATTCTTCAATCGTCTTCCGATTCATTACAGAACGCGCTTAAAAATCAAGGGTTTTCGTCTATAAACTTAAATATAAGCACGGGTTCCGGTTATAATAACGGTAACGGAAACAACGGAAGCGGAGCTTTTAAAAACCCGTTTGCCGGCGTTAATTACAACGGCGGGTATTCAAACGGTTCGCATGGGCAGGAGTCGGTTTCGGCGGCAATAAATAATCTTTCGACCAGAAATCCGAACGCTTTAGTCGATTATTTCGTATAATGTTAATATATAAAAATGGCATTTAAATTTCAAAACATATTGAGCCACCGCAAAACTATCCTAGATAAAAAATATCTGGAGCTTTCGGAAGCACAGCGGAGAGTGGCATCGCTTAATTTAAAGATATTCGACGTCCAGAATTCGATAGAATCGTATAAAGCGGATTATTCCGCAAATATACTTAAAGTTTCCGATATATACGATTACAATGTATTAGATTTTCAGTTTAAATCCCTCAAATCAAAACTGGGCGGATTACTGAAAGACAAAGAATCGGCGGAGAGGGAACTCGAAGCAAAAAAAACCGCCCTCATTAAAGCAAAAATGGAATTCGAAAAAATAGACAAGCTCCGCGAAAAATATCTTGTCGTAGATAAGATGAACGCCTTAAAACATGAAGAAGCCGTTGCCGCCGACTTTTCCTCCAACCGCTATGCGGTAAAGTAGATATAATAAAATTTAGTCTTGACATCCGGCGTATTTACGTAAATAATATAAATATGCCTAATAAATCGCATAAAATTGTTTTTTTTATTGCAGTTTTAGTTTTTGCCGCCTTGTTTAACGGTTTTTCCTGCGGGGCTTCCTACGCCTCGCCTTCAAATACGGCGGCTGAAAGAGAAGAAATTAAAGTCCTTAAAAACCAGATAAAACTGGAAGTCGAAAAGCTTAAGCAGGTAGAAGCCAAAATCCATCATATAAAAGCCGCTCAAAAAGCGAAAGTTAAAAACCTTATATCCCTGTATTCTTCTATGAGTCCAAGAAACGCCGCAAGTATTCTTCCGCGTATAGATAAAGGCGTAGCTATATATATTCTGTCCCATATGACCCCGAGAACCGCATCCGCCATTATTGCAAGGATGCCCGTCAAGGATGCCGCATTTTTTACAGACAGCATCGCAGGAAAATAAATTTTAGATAAATAATGTCAAAATAATGACAATATACGGTTAAATAAAAATAGTTCAAAATAAATGCTATCGTAAGGTATTTAATTTATTAGCTATTTTTAATTCATATCGAGTTGGCATAAATATTGCTTTGAACTCTTTTAGATATTTTTGTAAAAAAATAAATATTTTAATTTTATGTTGGAGGATTGTTAATGGCGGACGATAAAAACGAAGGAAAGTCGAATATGGAATTAGGCAATATCGACGAAGACGAGATGTCCACTATCTCCCAGATAGAATCGTCAAAGAAAAAAGGCGGGAAAAAGAAACTTCTTTTTATATTGCTCCCCGCCCTTCTCGTTCTCGGCGGAGGCGGTTTTACCGCCTACCATTTTTTGTTTGCACAAACTAAAGGTAAAGCCCCGTTGAAACCGATTAATGTTGCAAAGATAAAGCCCGGGCCGATGATAAACCTTAAACCCTTTTTAACTAATCTTGCGGATAAAGATAAAACGGCATATATAAAGGTTTCTATTTCTATCGAATTAAAACAGGGTTCAAATATCGGCACATTTAAACAGCTTACGCCGCAAATAAGAAACAGGATAATTATGATTATGAGTTCCAAGACTTCGAGGGAAATAAACACGCCTCAAGGAATACTGTCTTTAAGGCACCAGATAGCAAGAAGTCTTAACCAGATTCTCGGAGACGGCACCGTAACGGGGGTCTATTTTAATAATTATTTAGTCCAATAACTATGCCCGAAATACTATCTCAGGACGAAGTCAACGCTCTGCTCAGGGGAATATCTTCCGGTTCTATCGAAACCGAGAAACAGGAAGAGGCCGGGGGCATAAGAGCATACGATTTGACCTCTCAGGACAGAATCGTCAGGGGCAGGATGCCCACTCTCGAAATAATAAACGAAAGATTTGCCCGTCTTCTTAGAAACGATTTGACTTCGGCTCTGCGCAAGGTCGCGGAAATTACTGCCACGTCGGTAGATATGCAGAAGTTCGGCGAATTTTTGAAAAATATTCCGCTTCCGACGAGTCTTACGATATTTAAAATGCCGCCTCTCAGGGGTTTCGGGATTTTTGTTTTAGACGCCAGATTAGTATATAACCTTATAGATATATTTTTCGGCGGTACTACCGACCTGCACGTAAAGATAGAAGGAAGGGATTTTTCCCCGATAGAAAGCAAATTAATTAAAAAAATAATCGATATGGCTTTTAACGCGATGAAAGCCGCGTGGACGCCTGTTTCTCCAGTAGATATCGAATTTCAGAGGAGCGAAATCAATCCGCAGTTCGCCACGATAGTGACGCCTACCGAGGTCGTTATAATAAGCAGGTTCGAGGTTGATATAGAAGGCGCAGTGTCCAAATTTATGATATGCATTCCGTATTCAATGATAGAGCCTATAAAAGAAAAATTATACAGCGGATTCCAGAGCGAACAGCTGGAAATAGACCAGAGATGGATAGAAAGGTTTAAAGAAAGGCTTAAGGAATCGGAACTGGATATAAAAGTCAAAATAGGAACTACGAGCATATCCGCGCAGGATTTTTTAAAAATCGGCAAAGGCGACGTTATCGTGCTAGATAAAAGAATAGAAGAACCTTTAGTGATAGAGATAGAAGATATTCCGAAGTTTATCGGATATCCGGGAAAAATCAACAATCAGGTCGCGGTAAAATTAATATCTGAAATACCTATAGGAAAAGAGGGCTATTATGAGTGATACCGAAAAAGTTCTATCCGAAACAAAGCAGGAAACTCCTATCGGAGCGCAGGACATAAAGGAGCCGGCCGTTCAGCCGGAGCCTGAATCTAAACCGCCCGCAGAACCGGAAGACGATAACATAAGCTGGGAGGATGCCTTTAAAGAAGAGGAAGCGGCTAACGCTGCCGGAAAACAGGAATCTTCCGGCCAGGATGCCGCGGGCAATTTAGACATAGACATAGACGCAATAAAAGAAGCCGGCGGCAACGAAGGAAAATCCGAAGGCGCGGATATCGGCGCAGACGAGGCTCCAGCCGCAGTAAAAACGGTTAAAAAGCCGGTAAAAAAACTTGAATTCGCTTCTTTTGACGAATCGGACAAAACGGCGGAACCGCCTAAAAATTTAGATTTTATTCTGGATATACCGCTTACCATTTCGGTAGAGCTCGGAAGAACAAAAATGGTCATAAACGATATGCTTCAGCTTGGCCAGGGTTCCGTAATCGAACTTGCAAAACTTGCGGGAGAGCCTCTCGACATATACGTCAACGGAAAACTTATGGCAAGAGGCGAAGTCGTATTGGTCAACGATAAATTCGGCGTCAGGCTTACGGACATAATAAGTCCGGTAGAAAGGGTTAAAAAACTATGAAAATTAAATTATTTTTTTCGGCAATTTTAATTTCAGCGC
>JAJXZU010000149.1:0-6409 GCA_021779895.1 bacterium | reverse complement strand
AATTCCGATGACCGAGGCCTTTATACTTAGCCTGCACGGGAGGGATTTCAAAAATATATACGAAGCTTTATATTCCGGAAAGCCTGCAATAGGCATATATACGGACGACGTAAATACCCCCAATAAGATATATACCGAACTTGAAGAAAGCGGTTTCTTAGAAAAATTCGATTTTTACGCGCTGACCGAATTATGCACTAAAAATGAAAAAATTTATAAAAGCTTTACAAAAGAAATTTTAGAAGATATAAGCGGTAAAAAAAATATAGTCGTTTTAACCGGTAAAAATAAAAAAAATGCCGCTCCGGCTTCCGGCGACGAGCTTAAGAGCCTTGTCTTAGGGATAGACGACGATAAATATATTCATTCTGCGGGAGAACCGACCAAAAAAGAAATCAGGGCGGTAAGCCTGTCTTTAATGGATTTGAAAGCGGATTCGGTAATTATCGACGCGGGGTGCGGCAGCGGAAGCATAAGCATAGAAGCGTCCGCGATAGCGCATAAAGGATTCGTTTATTCAATAGATAAAAATAAATTTAAGATAGACAATCTTAAAAATAATATAAAGAGATTCGGAAGGCATAATATCGAGCCTATTTTAGGCGAACTTCCCGACGTATTTAAACAGGCGGTAAAAGCGGGACAGGCCGATTCGATATTTATAGGCGGCGGAGGCGGCAAGGATTTGAGAAAAATTTTAAAAGAATCGCTCCATATTCTAAAAAATAAAGGCTCGATAGTTATTAACGCTATAACGATAGATTCGTTAAACGCCGTTTTGACGTTTATTAAAGATTACGGCTTAAAAGGAGACGGCAATATAGAAATAAAACACGAAATTATTTCCGTTAACGTGTCGAGGTTGAAATCCGTTAAGGAAGATTCGTATTTTCAGGCATTGAATCAGATATATATAATTAAAATTATAAAGTCTATTAAGGCGTCTAATCCGGGCTTAAATCCGAATCCGAAAACAAATCCGAATACGAATATAAAAACTTCCCGCTCCGTCCGCGGCAGAACCCTTACTTTCAGCATAGAACGGAAACATAATGCGGATATGCCGAGCGTGAAAATAAGAAATAAAGCGATTGAAACCGGTAAAAAAGAAAATGCCGAAAATCCGCATGACGGCGTAAATATAGAAAATCCAGGGAAAACCGAAAATGATTGAAAAAGAATTATTTATCGTAGGAGTAGGTCCCGGAGACCCTGAACTGATAACGGTAAAAGCGGTTAATGCGCTCATCAAAAGCGATTTTATATTCTATCCGGACGTTTGCGGAGGGAAAAATAGAATAGCTTACGATGTAATAAAAAATGCTCTTAAATTTGCCGGCATATCGGATTTCCCCGAAAACAGGCTTATTCCGTTAGAGGTAGAAATGAAACTCTCAAAGGGAAGAAATAAAGTTTTATATATGGAAAACGCCGTTAAAATAATCGAAAAACTGAAAGACGGCGTCTGTTCTTACGTTACGCTGGGCGACCCTATGTTTTACAGCACATACTGGGGACTGCACAATGCTATCATGGAAGTTTTAAACAGTGAGAAAAACGGCATTAACATAAAAATAGTAAACGGCGTTTCTTCTTTTCATTATTCTTTAGGATTAATAGGAGAACCGTATATTATTAAAAACAGTTCGGTTTTAATATCGGTTCCGGTGAAAAAAGATTTAACCGAAATAGAAAACGAAATAAAGTTTATCTCGGATAAGATTCCTAAGCCTCAGGTCATAGTTTTTATGAAAGCCGGAGGTTACGTAAAAGAGATTTTAAAAGCGTTTAACGGGCTATGCGGCAGGCAATTGGAAGACGGAAAACTAAAACTTTATTTAATAGAGAAGTCTGCCCTTATAAAAGATTTTGCGGAAAAGAAAGAACGGAACTACGATTACTTTTCGATTCTTATAGGGGTTTTCGTATAATATGGGCAAATCAATCGGAACTAAAATATATTTTGTATCGGCTGGTCCAGGCGACCCGGAACTTTTGACGGTAAAAGCCGCTAAAATATTAAAAAAGTCCGACGCAGTTTTTTATGCCGGTTCTTTGATTAATCCCGGGATGCTAAAGGTTATAAAAAAGGGCGCGGAGTTAATAGACATGAAAATCCTTAATTTCGAACAGATTAAGGAAAGGCTTAATAATCTTATAGGATTGGAGCCAAATATCATATCCGTTCTTCATGCCGGAGATTCCTCAATATATTCCGCAATAAACGAACAAATGTATTATCTGGACGAAATGGGAATAAAATATGAAATCATACCCGGGGTTACCGCCGCCTTTGCCGCTAGCGCCGCCAATAAGTCTATTTTGACATTGCCGGATGTTTCGCAGACGGTAATATTCTGCAGGGGAGAAGGAAGAACTGGAAAACTGCCGGATGGGCAGGAGATAAAGAACCTTGCGAGCCATAAGGGAACGATGGCCATATATCTGAGTTTTGGATTAATCGACGGCGTAGTCGGGGATTTAAAGGAATATTATCCGGAAAATACTCCGTGCCTGATTGCTAAAGACGTGTCGCTTAAAAGCCAGATTTTAATAAATTGCGAATTAAAAGACGTAGTTAAAAAAGCAGGGGAATTTTCCGTCAAAAATATGGCAGTCTTAATAGTCGGAGAGGCATTAAGGGGAAAATATTTCAAAGAAAACAGGTCGAAACTTTATGATAAGAGCTTTTCGCACGGATTCAGAAACGGTGGAAATACCGTCTGACGCAGTATTTAAAATTACGAATATCGCCCTTATAATAACCTCGGAAAATTCTTTGAATAAAGCTGTTAAAATTTACGGCGGCATGGCAAAAAAGCTCAAAGCGCGCAATTGGGCAGATATTACTGAGCTTTCAGAAATTATAAATCTGCATTTTTTTATCGGAGAAGAAAAAACCGGATTAACGGCGCGCGCATTTGGTTTACAGGCGGAAACGGCGGTTTTGGAAACGCCTTCCGCCGACGGGATAAAACTTTTGAAGACCGGTATCGAAAGATATAAAAGATTATCGGAAGATTATTTTATTAAAAAACTGTTACGCGGATACGATTTCATCGTATTTTTTTTGGCGGCGGGGGCGGCGGTCAGGATTATCGCACCTTTTCTTAAAGATAAATTCAGCGACCCCGGCGTTATAACGATAGACGAAGCCGGAAAATTCGTCGTCAGCCTGCTTTCCGGGCATACGGGAGGCGCTAATAAATTTGCCGAGGAAACCGCAGGCTACATAGGAAACGGAGCAATTCCGATAATTACCACCGCGACGGACGCAACCGAAAATTTTTCTTTAGATATGTTCGCGGAAAGGTTCGGTCTGTTCATAGAAGACGGGAAAAGCAAAATAAAAATATTCAATAAAGCATCTATAGGCGGCGAAGAGATAAGAATATGCATAGACGAGGGCAGTATTTTTAATATAAGAGAAATAAAGTCTTATATAGGCGGGTTTAAAAACGCAAAGCGAATAATTTTGTCGAAAGGTTTAAATGCGACAAACCCAGGCGCTGAAAAGGCGGCGGTCGTTTCTTTAAAAGAAAGCCTGAAAAATATTGCGGAAGCCGAAAATATTGCGCTTTTGAGGCCGAGACGCTTAACCGTCGGCATAGGCTGTAATAAGAATACCTCATTTAAAGAGATAGAAGATTTTATATCTTCCGTATTTAAAGAAAATAATTTATCGCTTAAGGCAATAAGGAACATTGCCACGATAGACTTGAAAAGAAATGAGGCAGGGTTGCTGGAATTCGGATATAAATACGGGAATTTTATAGACTTCTACGATAAAGACGAAATAAACGCCTTTATAGATTCGAATAAAAATAAAAAAAACAATAAAAAAGATAAAGAGGCAGTTCTAAATATAGAACGGTCGGCAAGCTTTAAACACACCGGCGCATATTCCGTCTGCGAACCTTGCGCGGCGATGTCGGCGAAAAACGGCGGGGAATTGCTGATACCTAAACAAAAAAAAGGAAACGTTACGGCGGCGGCGGCAATGGTTTATTAACTTAATCGACGTGTTTTCCTTAAGCGCCGTTAGGCGTATAATAAATTTCAGAATCGGGGTCAGCTTATTATAATAGAAAAGGAGGGTAATTAATGGAATTAAACGGCGGATTGTCCGAATCTTACGGAAAGATAACGGTTATAGGAACCGGCCCTGGAGATACGGAACATTTAAGCAAAAAAGCTCTCGAATCCGTAAAAGCGTCTGAAACGGTAATCGGTTATTCTTCATATTTAAGACAGATAGGAGATATATTAAGCGAAAAACAGGAAAAACTTCCTTTCAGTATGAAAGACGAAATTAAAAGATGCGAAGCGGCTGTTAAAAAATCCTTGGAAGGCAAATCCGTAGCGCTTGTTTCGGGGGGCGACGCCGGCATTTACGGAATGAGCGGTCTTTTGCTCGAAATTATAGATAAAGAATCCCTTACGGGAAAAATTCCCGTGGAAATAATACCGGGTATTCCGGCTTTTTGCGCAGTTTCGGCGGCAGTTGGAGCCCCGATAACCAACGATTTTTGCGTTGTATCTTTGTCCAATCTTTTAACTCCGTGGAAAGACATAGAAAAAAGATTGAGAGCGGCGTCGGCGGGAGATTTCGTGATAATAATCTATAACCCCAAGAGCATGAAGAGAAAAGAAGAACTGACTATCGCAAAAAATATCCTGCTGGAAAATATCGGGAAAGACAGGCCTGCCGTTATCGCAAAGGCGGCAACGAGACCGGACGAAGAGATAGTTATAACGACGCTCGAAAATATAGACAAATTCGATATCGTAAGTATGAATACCACGATAATAATAGGAAACGGCAATACATACGTTAACGATTTGTATATGATAACCAGAAGGGGATACGGAAATAAATACGATTTAAGCAAAAATAATAGCGAGAAAAATATAGCGGAGGAAAATTAGACTATGAGAGCGCTTGTAACGGGCGGAGCAGGTTTTATCGGTTCTAACTTATGCGAAAGGCTTTTAAACGCGGGGCATGAAGTTTTATGCATGGATAATTTTTATACGGGGTCGAAGAATAATATAAAAGAATTTACGGGCAATCCCGCTTTCGAAGTCATCAGGGGAGATATAAGCCGGCCGTTTAGCCTAGAGGCCGATTTTATAGTTAACCTCGCCTGTCCGGCCTCGGTTCCGCATTATCAAAGAGACCCTTTGAAAACAATGAAAGACAACGTTTACGGCATATTTAACGTTATGGAAAACGCAACGCGCCTTAAGATACCGGTTCTGCACACTTCTACTTCGGAAGTTTACGGTTCGCCGTCCGTCCATCCCCAGCCCGAAAATTATAACGGCAACGTTAATCCGGTTTCTATAAGGTCTTGCTACGACGAAGGAAAAAGGGCGGCTGAAACGATTATGTTCGATTATCACAGGCGATACGGAATGGATATAAGAGTAATAAGGGTTTTCAATACATACGGACCCAAAATGCTGGAAAACGACGGCAGGGTAGTTTCCAATTTTATAGTTCAGGCACTAAAGGGAGAAGATTTAACGGTTTACGGAGACGGAAAACAGACCCGCTCTTTCTGCTACGTATCGGATTTAATAGACGGGATTATGCTGTTTATCGAAGATAAAAGCGGTTTTACGGGACCGGTTAATATGGGAAATAATTACGAATTTACCATAGCCGATTTTGCAAAGCTGGTTATACGTCTTACCGGCTCGAAATCTAATATAAAATTCGTAGAACTGCCTAAAGACGACCCGATTCAGAGAAACCCGGATTTAACGCTTGCAAAAAAAATGCTGGGGTACAACCCTAAGGTGGATATCGAAGAAGGGCTTAAAAAAACCGTAGAGTACTTTAAAGAAGTCTTAAAGAGATAAATCCGAAGGAAGAATAAAGGATTGATTAAACTTTATGGATATTAATATGGAAAATAAAGGTATCAGATTTGAAATCTGATACCTTTATTTTTATTTGCATAACCAAAATTAAACGAAAGGATTCAGTTTTATGAATATAAACATAAACATTATAGTAATCGAATCCGTTATTTATATTGCCGTAGGAATAATAGCAGGGTATTTATTAAGGGGTGAAGAACTTAAAAAAATTAAGCGGTTAATTTTGATTTTTTATTTAATTATAGGCATAGCCGTTTACAATGTTTTATATTTTATAATACTTTCCGCTGTCGTTTTAATATTTTCAATAATAATTTTGCGGTATTTTGAATATTAAAACAATGAGTATGAAATAAAGATATATTTTAGTGGCTCCCCGAGACGGATTCGAACCATCGACCCAGTGATTAACAGTCACTTGCTCTGCCGGCTGAGCTATCGGGGAATAGAGATGAAAAATATTAACGTAACAATCGATAGATAGTATAAATAAAAATTGCCTTAATGTCAATATTTTTAT
>JAJXZU010000182.1:0-6409 GCA_021779895.1 bacterium | reverse complement strand
ATGGTTAAACAACGGGTGGGTTTATGCCAACGTATATGCCGGCCCGTGGTATCCGGTAACTTCGGGGATTTATATGCCAGGAATATTGACCTTCGGTCCGCCTCCGCCCGTCGTGGCTTATCCCGGATATTTTTCATGGTGGAGAAACAATATAGGTCCTTGGTACAGGGATAATCATCCAGGCTGGTGGGGCAGGCATCGTATGTTTTTAGGAAATTACGGAACGTGGCGCTCCCATGTAAATAATTATTATAATAATCGTCCTTATCAGAACTGGAGGATGAGGAGGCCATTCGAACACGGAGGTCCTGCTTTCAGAGGCCCTATGCAGCAGCAAGGAGGCCAAGGTTTCAGGGGGCAGGGTTCAAGAGGCCCCTCACGGCAGGCGCGACACGGAGGGCATAAGCATAAAGGCAGAGACCATAACGGCAACGGGCAATAGACAATAAAATAAATAAAAATCACGGGTCATACCGAAATAATGTTTAATTGTAAAGTTCAATAATCAAATAAAGGGCAGGAGAGTTCTATGGCAAATTTAAGGGTTGCGATAAACGGGTTCGGAAGGATAGGCAGAAACGTTTTTAGAATATTCCAGGGCATGATTGCCAAAGGAGAACGGGTTGAAATAGTCGCCATTAACGATATTACAAACCCGCAGGTGCTTGCCCATCTGCTTAAATACGATTCCGTTCACGGCAAAGCTGGTTTTTACGTTGGATACGATATAGACCATATAATTGCTGATAACAGGGAAACTTTGATTACGGCGATAAAAGACCCGGCGGAACTTTTGTGGAAACATCTCGGCGTCGATTTAGTTATCGAATCTACCGGACTTTTTACCAAAAGAGGCGATGCGGAAAAGCACCTGAATGCCGGAGCCAAAAAAGTTTTGATTTCCGCTCCTGCTCACGACCCCGATGCTACTATAGTGCTCGGAGTCAACGATAAAATTTACGATAAAAATAAACACTTTATCGTGTCTATGGCTTCATGCACCACAAACTGTCTTGCTCCCGTCGCTAAAGTATTGCATGAAAATTTTACGATAGAAAAAGGCAACATGACTACCGCCCATTCTTACACTAACGACCAGAGGATATTGGATTTGCCGCATAAAGATTTAAGAAGGGCTAGAGCCGCTTCTTTGTCTATCATCCCGACTACGACGGGCGCGGCAAAAGCCCTTTGCGAAGTACTGCCGGAACTTAAGGATAAACTGGACGGAATGTCTTTAAGGGTTCCTACGCCGGATGTTTCCATTAACGACCTTGTATGCAAGGTTTCTAAAAAAACTTCCGTTTTAGAAGTCAATTCAAAATTAGAGGAAGCTTCCGAAACTTATCTCAGAGGAATTCTCGCGTTTAGCAAAGAACCTTTGGTTTCCATAGATTATATAGGCGACCCGCACTCTTCCATAGTCGATTCTTTAAGCACGAAAGTTATCGGAGACGACCTCGTTAAGGTTCTTGCCTGGTACGATAACGAGTGGGGATATTCGACAAGGCTTGCCGAAACGGCCGTTTTTATGATGAAATAAGGAAAGGAAAATCCCGGATGAACAATATTGTTTATATCGATGAAATAGACATAAGAAATAAAACCCTGCTTATCAGAGTGGACTTTAACGTTCCTCTTGACCAAAATGGCAATATTACGGACGATACGCGCATAAGGGCGGTTCTTCCGACTTTAAATTACTGCCTCGACGAAAATACGAAAGTCGTTTTAATGTCGCATATGGGAAGACCTAAAGGTAAAAAAGTTCCCGAACTTTCGCTGATAGTAGTAGCAAAAAGGCTGAGCAGGCTCTTAGACAAAGAAGTTAAATTTGTAGGAGACTGCATCGGCGAACTTGCGGAAAATACCGTAAAAACAGCCGGTTTCGGCGATATTATACTTCTCGAAAATTTAAGGTTTTACCCCGAGGAAACGAGCAACGACGACGTATTCGGCAAAAAATTAGCTTCTCTCTGCGATATTTACGTCAACGACGCATTTGCTACCGCGCACAGGTCGCATGCTTCCAATGTCGCTGTTACAAAATTCGTAAATACGTGCGCCGCCGGTTTTCTTATAAGAAAAGAGTTGAATTATTTTACGAGAGCCATAGAAAACCCTATGAAGCCTTTTGTGGCGATTGTAGGAGGAGCAAAAGTTTCCGGAAAAATAGAGGTTTTGTCTAATTTAGCCGACAAAATAGACAAATTAATTATCGGCGGGGCGATGTCCAATACCTTCCTTAAAGCGTTAGGGCACGACGTGGGAAGTTCGCTGGTAGAAGATGAAATGCTCGAATACGCCAAAAAAACTCTTGAGAAAATAAACGAGAAGAAAATAAAACTTTATCTCCCGGTCGATGCGGTCGTAGCGGACAAAATAGCGCCCGACGCGGAAACAAAGGTTACTACTATACAGGAGATTCCTAAGGGCTGGATGGCTTTGGATATCGGTCCCGCAACGGTTACCCTTTTTACGGAAGCTATCCAAAACGCTAAAACCATCGTATGGAACGGACCTATGGGAGTTTTTGAAATGGATGCGTTCAGCAGGGGAACTTTTGCCCTGGTTTCAAGCGTTGCAAACGCCTATGCTTTAACGATAGTAGGAGGCGGAGATACCGACGTCGCATTGCACAGGGCGGGCGAATTTGCAAAAATGTCGTATGTTTCTACCGGAGGCGGAGCGTTTCTCGAACTTCTGGAAGGAAAAAAACTGCCGGGTATAGAAGCGTTAATAGACTGTTCCAAAAAAAATAATTTAAAACAGCAGGCCGTAAAAATATAATTAATTAATGAAAAAAAAATTAATCGTATTAATTTCCGTTTTTATCCCCGTTCTTATATCAGACCAATTATCGAAGTACTTTATAAATAACGGAATATCGTTAATTAATAAAATAACCGTAATCAAATATTATTTCAACATAGTCCATATCGACAACACCGGCGTTGCTTTCGGATTTATGAGCGGTTATTCCGGCCTGTTTATAATATTTCTTACGGCACTAATAATTGCGGCCTTAACATACTTTTTATTCAAGACGAAAATTAATTCCAACTTATTTATAATATCTTCCTCTTTAATTATTTCCGGCGCATTTTCAAATCTTTTAAGCAGGATTTTTCAGAGATACGTGGTGGATTTCCTGGATTTTCACATTTACGGCTACCACTGGCCGAGTTTTAATTTGGCGGATAGTTCGGTGGTCGTAGGAACTATACTGCTTTTTATATCGGTCATAAAATATATTTAAAATTTAGAATATTAATTTAATTTAAATGAAAGTTACGGCAGATAAAAATTACGATTTTAACAGGTTCGAAAGCAAATGGCGGTCTTTCTGGGAAAAGGAAAATACGTTTGCCGTAAAGAACTCCATAGAAAATAAACCTAAATTTTACTGCTTAGAAATGTTTCCGTACCCTTCGGGCAGAATTCATATGGGACATGTCAGAAACTATGCCATAGGAGATGCCGTTGCCAGGTTCAAGAGATTAAAAGGTTTTAACGTGCTCCACCCCATAGGATTCGACAGTTTCGGACTTCCCGCAGAAAACGCCGCGATAAAAAATAAAACCAACCCCGCTCTCTGGACCAAAAATAACATAGATTATATGATAGGACAGCTGAAAGAGCTTGGGTTTTCATACGACTGGAACAGGTTAGTGATAACTTCGGACCCGGAATATTATAAATGGGAGCAGTTATTTTTTCTGCAGATGTTTAAAAATGGTCTGGCTTATAAAAAGATTTCCAACGTCAACTGGTGCGATTCCTGCAATACTACTCTTGCCAACGAACAGGTGGAAGACGGCAGGTGTTGGAGATGCGGCAGCAACGTGAATATAAAAAATATGGAGCAGTGGTTTTTTAAAATAACCGCTTATGCCGAAGAACTGCTTAATGATTTGGACGGATTGGACGGCTGGCCGGACAAAGTCAAAACTATGCAAAGGAACTGGATTGGAAAAAGCTCCGGCTTAACCGTGAATTTTAAAATAGTCGATTCGGACGAAAATAACGGAGACGAAAATTGTATAGAAATATTTACTACCCGTCCCGATACTATATTCGGCGCTACCTATATTGCAATGTCGCCGTTTCATCCGCTTGCAGAAAAATTAATTAAAACTGCCGAAAAAACAGCCGAACTGGAAAGAATCACCCGTAATTCGTTAATATCTAAGGATGTTGCCGAAAAAGAGGGTTTTTTTACCGGTTCTTATGCCGTTAATCCTTTTAATGGAAAAAAGATACCTGTATATGTCGCAAACTTTGTTTTAATGGATTACGGAACGGGCGCCATAATGTCGGTTCCGGCTCACGACGCACGCGATTACGAATTTGCCGAAAAATACGGAATTGAAATAATCAGGGTAATTAAACCTGCGGCGCCGCAGGAAGGAAATAAAAGCGAAAATGCCGAAGAATCGGCGGGACTGCCTTTTGCCGCTCCGGGAACCCTTATTAATTCGGGGGAGTTTGACGGACTTTTTTCGGAAGAAGCAAAAGAAAAAATTTCCGAGTATGCCGAAAAAGAGGGGTTTGGCAGGAAAGTTATTAATTATAGACTGAGGGACTGGGGAATATCGAGGCAGAGATACTGGGGTTGCCCTATACCAATAGTATATTGTGAAAAATGCGGAACAGTACCTTTAAACGAGAGCGACCTGCCTTTAGTGCTTCCTGGAGACGCCCCGTTTACCGGCGAAGGAGTTTCGCCTTTAAAAAAGCTCGAATCGTTCGTAAACGTAAAATGCCCTAAATGCGGCGGCAACGCGAAGCGCGAAACGGATACTATGGATACGTTCGTGGAATCTTCGTGGTATTTTTTAAGATATACACTTTTGGACAGGAAAGAAGAAGTTCCTTTCAAAGATGAGGATGCGGCCTACTGGCTGCCCGTGGACCAATACATAGGCGGAGTCGAGCATGCAGTAATGCATCTTTTATATTCAAGATTTTTCGTTAAAGTTTTAAGGGATTTAAAGTATTTTAAATTAGACGAGCCTTTTAAAAATCTTCTGACGCAGGGAATGGTAGTTAAAAACGGCGCGAAGATGTCCAAATCCAAAGGCAACGTAGTCGACCCCGACGGGCTTATTAAAAAATTCGGGGCAGATACCGTAAGATTGTTCGTTCTTTTTGCCGCTCCGCCCGAAAAAGACCTTGAATGGAACGATTCCGGAGTAGAAGGGGCTTCCAGATTTATTAATAGGTTTTACAGAACAGTAATTGCTGGGTCGGAAATCCTTAAGGATTTGCACGGCAATTCCGAACCTTTTATTTATAAAACTTTAACAAACGATATAAATCAAAATATTAAAGAAATTATTTATAAATTAAGCGGAATAATCGAGAAAACGGAAATAGAAATGGAAGGGCGCTATCATTTTAATACCGTCATAAGTTCTTCTATGGAGTTAATTAACGAATTTAACGACTTTATAACCGGCGAAGCCTTTAAAAAAGATGTTATGAGCAAAGCCGATAAATATTTGCTTAAATATTTTTTAAACTCCGTTATTTTAATACTGTATCCTTTTGTTCCGCATGTTTGCTCTGAAGCGTTCGAAATATTAAATGCTTCTTTTATAGAAAACGGACCGTGGCCTGAAAAAATAGATGCCGGTTATGTGCCGGAAAATTGCAATATAGCCGTGCAGGTAAACGGGAAAATGCGCGGCCTTATAGTTGCGGATATAAATTCGGATGAATCTGCGGTGCTTAAGATTGCATTGGACAGCGCAAAAATTGCGAAATACGTCGGAGATAAAAGCCTCATTAAAAAAACGATATACGTTAAAAACAAGCTGTTGAGCATAATAATATGAAAAAGAAACTTATACTTTTTATTTTTATTTTAATTGCCTCCGGTTTTTCCACCTCCTGCGGGTTCAGGATTTTAAACGGAAAAGAAGGTTCCGTTAAGAAATATAACGATATCTCGCAGATATACATAAAACCTTTTAAAAATTTAACCTATAAGAGCGGGGCGGGGGTATATTTTTCCAATAATATCGCAAATTATCTTAACGTGCAATCCGATATGTTTACATCCAATAAAAACGACGCGCTTTACTATTTAACAGGAAAGATTACCTCTATACAGAACAGCGTAATGTCTTATACCGGAGTTGCCGCGGCGGTGGATTATATGCTAACCGTAAACGTGACGGTAAGCATGTACGGCACTAACGGGAAGATAATTTTCAGAAATGCCGCCTTTTCTTCAGGGGCAACATACTATAATTATATTAATCCGCTTACGGCCCATAAACAGGAAAAAACGGCGATAGAAACCGCATCTAAAAGAATAGCCAGAAAAATCGTAATATACATAGAAACTAAAAAATTAACCTCATACTAATCCAACCCTCTTATTTTCTTGTATATAATAAGA
>JAJXZU010000054.1:0-6476 GCA_021779895.1 bacterium | reverse complement strand
GGCGGAAAAGGTCAGGAAACGGTCTTAAATTCCGTTAAAGAAGTCGGTCAGGAAAACGTTACGGAAGAAGATGTTTTTAGGATAGGGTTCGGAGGCGTAAGATGCGTCGAATCCGGAGGACCAGAGCCGGGAGTCGGATGCGCAGGCAGAGGGATTATTACGTCGATTACTACTCTTGAACAGCTTGGTTCATACGAAAGAGATCTCGATTACGTTTTTTACGACGTTCTGGGCGACGTCGTCTGCGGCGGGTTTGCAATGCCTATAAGGGAAGCCTATGCGAAGGAAATATACGTCGTATGTTCGGGAGAGCTTATGGCGCTTTATGCCGCGAACAATATATGCAAAGGCGTCCTTAAGTATGCCAATACCGGCGGAGTGCGCATAGGCGGGCTTATATGCAACTCCAGGAACGTTGACAACGAAAGGGAAATGGTAGAAGCGTTCGCAAAAAAAATAGGGACGCATATGATACAGTTTATTCCAAGGGATAACGTTGTCCAGAGAGCAGAAATTAAAAAGAAGACGGTTATAGAGCATGATAAAGATTGCGCGCAAGCGGATGTTTACAGACAGCTTGCAAAGAATATCGAAGAAAACGAGATGTTTGTAATACCTAAGCCTATGACGATGCAGGACCTTGAAGACCATATGATGGAATACGGCTTCATGGAAGAATATGAAAGGACTACCGACGGGAAAAGCGCGGCAGTTTAATTTTAAGGTAATTATATATGAATAATACGAATACGAACGATCTTAATGCAGGTGTTGCAAAACACCCCTGTTTTAATAAAGAAGCCTCGAAACATTACGGCAGGGTTCATTTGCCGGTCGCTAAATACTGCAATATTTCCTGCAACTACTGCCACAGGGATTACGACTGTCCGAATGAATCGAGACCGGGCGTAACGTCGAGCCTGGTCTCGCCCGAAGATGCCGTAGATAGAATTTACGAGGCAAAGAGGTTTTTTAGCGATATAAGCGTAGCCGCAGTTGCGGGTCCGGGCGACAGCTTGGCGGAACCGCTCAATACGATGAAGACGTTTGAACTTGTTAAAAAGGAGTTTCCGGCGATTATACTATGCATGAGCACGAACGGCCTCGATTTAGCCGAAAATTTAGAGGAGCTTAAAGAGAAAGGAGTAAATTTTATAACCGTCACGCTTAATGCGGTAGATGCGTCTATAGCCCAAAAAATATACAGGTATATTAATTATAAGGGCATTATTTATACGGAAAAAGATGCCGCAACATTATTATTGGACAGGCAGATAAGAGGTATAGAAAATGCCGTGAAAATGGGGTTTACTATAAAAATAAATTCCGTTCTTATACCCGGCGTCAACGATTTTCACATAAAAGATATTTCGGCTCAGGTAAAAAAACTCGGCGTATATCTATTTAACGTTATGCCTATGATTCCCGCCGAAAAGTCGCATTTTTATAAAATGGGCGTAAAAGGCGCAAGCAGGAAAGACGTCGCCGGCATAACGAAAGACATCGAAGGAATAAATATAATGGAGCATTGCAGGCAGTGCCGTTCCGACGCGGCAGGGCTTTTAGACGAGGATTTAAGTAAAAAGTTAAGCAAACCGGAGGAGGATTTAAGATGCGGATGCAAGAAGATGTCGTATTAGGCTGTAAGCTGTCGAAAAGCCTCAGCTTTTCTCAGGATGAAGAACTTTATATAGCGACGAGCGACACTAAAATTAAAATGGAAGAAGACTATGCTCCGTTTGTGGATAAAATTTTAAACGATATTTCTTACATCCCTAAAAATATTTTAGATCTCGGTTGCGGTCCGGGTTACATTGCAAGGAGATTAAGCGAGATTTTGCCTAATTCCTATGTTTTTGGCGTCGATAAATCCGTTACGATGATAAACCATGCAAATAATGTTTTTAATAAAAAATTAAAAAATAATTATGTTTTTCATTCCGAATTTGAGGCCGATGGCGGGTCGCTAAGAATTTTTAGAAATGAGCCCGATTATTTGAACTATTATGAGCCGAGGCTTAAATATATGATTGCGGACAGCGCAAATCTTCCATTCGGCAATTTAAAATTCGATTTAATTTTGCTGAAAGGAACGTATAAATGCTTAGAAAATAAGTTCGATTCCCTGAAAGAGATGTACAGGGTTTTAAGCCACGGCGGGGAAATTTTTATATACGAGTTTAGAAAAAATATTCCCGAAGACGAATTTATCGAGCTTACTAAACAAATGAAGCCTCAAAAAGTAAAATCGCTAAGGCGGAAATTAAACTGCTCTTTAGATATAGAAGAATACAAAAGTTATTTATTAGAAGCCGGATTGTTCAAATTTTCCACCATAGAACATGACGGACTTGATTTAAAAATAAGAATAAAAAAAGGGCATATATAAAAAAGGAGGGAAAAAGCTATGAGTATTATGGACGGTTTTTCCGGCGAAATAGATAATTACGTAAATGCGCCCCGTCGTTCCGGGATAAAATGGGTCCCCCATTTTCTGATAGAATTCGACCATGCAAACTGTATATCGTGCGGCAGGTGCATTAAAGTCTGTCCCGGCGGAGTTTACGTATTCGAAGACGACGGAGATAAGATGCTCGTCAGAATAGAAAACTTGGATAACTGCATAGGCGATACATGCTGTGAAAAGGTATGCCCTAAAAACAAGACGATGCATCTGCATAAATTTTCGCCGCTTGTTAAAAATTAATACATACATTAATAAAGGGGATAGATTTAAAATCCGTCACCTATAAATAAAGGGGTTTAAAATGGCAGTCAACTTTAAAGAAACCGAAGGAATAGTTGAAGATATTCTTAATGTTTATTCCGAAAAAGCAAAGAAAAACAGAAAAGAACATATCGGCATTAACGATAAAGAAACATGCGGAACATGCATCGCAAAGTCAAACGTCAAATCCCTTCCCGGCGTTATGACGCCGAGAGGCTGCGCATATGCAGGTTCAAAGGGAGTAGTCTGGGGGCCGGTTAAAGACGTTATTAATATAAGCCACGGTCCGATAGGATGCGGCCATTATAGTTGGGGGACGAGAAGAAATCTGGCTAACGGCGAGCCAGGGGTCGAGAACTTTGTGTCTTTTCAATTTACTACGGATTTTAAGGAACGGGATATAGTTTTTGGCGGCGATAAAAAATTGGAGCAGGCAATAAAAGAATTACACGAACTATTTCCGACCGCAAAAGGCATAATTATAGATTCGGAATGTCCGATAGGCTTGATAGGCGACGATATCGAAGCCGTGGCAAAGAAAATGACGGACGAGATTGGTATTCCGGTGATTCCGGTAAGGTGCGAAGGTTTCAGAGGGGTGAGCCAGTCTTTAGGACATCATATAGCAAACGATACTATAAGGGATTTTGTCGTAGGAACGGGAGAAATAGACGAAAGCAAAAAGACCCCTTATGATGTAGCGATACTCGGCGATTATAATATCGGCGGGGACGTCTGGTCGTCTATGAAAATATTTAAAGAAATGGGCTTAAACGTCGTTGCCCACTGGTCGGGAGACGGTTCCATAGAGGAAATGAAGATAACTCACGGCGTAAATTATAATCTTCTGCATTGTTACAGGTCGATGAATTATATAGCGAGGCATTTCGAAGAAAAATTCGGCATCCCGTGGATTGAGTATAATTTTTTTGGTCCTACTAAAATAAAAGAGAGCATTAGGAGCATCGCAAAATTATTCGACGAAAACATTCAGGAAAAATCCGAAGGGGTTATTAAAGCATACGAACCTAAAATGCAGGAGGTCATAGATAAATACCGTCCGAGATTGGAAGGCAAAAAAGTAATGATATTAGTCGGCGGTTTAAGGCCGCGCCATATAGTAGGAGCGTATGAAGATTTAGGGATGAAGGTCGTATCCGCGGCATATGAGTTTGCCCATACCGACGATTATGAAAGAACGACGAAAGAAGTAGAAAACGGAACGATAGTAGCAGACGACATGAACGAATACGAATTCGTAGAGCTTGCAAACAGGCTTAAGCCTGATTTAGTCGCCTCAGGCATAAAAGAAAAATATGTTTTTCAGAAAATGGGAATACCGTTCAGGCAGATGCACTCATGGGATTATTCCGGACCATACCACGGTTACGACGGATTTGAAATTTTTGCTAGGGATATGGACATGGCGATAAACAGCCCGTCGTGGAAATTAGTGAAGCCGCTATGGAAAAAATAAATAGAAATAAATAATTATTAAAATTATACCGGAGGTTTGATTATGGAAAAAGAAGAAGTAAAAAAGATAAAAGACTGGATGGATACGGAGGAATATAAAGAAAAAAATTTCAATAGAAAAGCTATAGTAATAAATCCCGAAAGGGCGTGTCAGCCGCTTGGCGCTGTACTGTGCGCCGCAGGCTTTGAAGATACTATGCCTTTCGTTCATGGTTCCCACGGGTGCGTCGCATATTACAGAAATAACTTATCCCGTCATTTCAGGGAGCCGATTGCGGGAGTTTGCACGTCTTTAACGGAAGACGGCGCGGTTTTCGGGGGGCAGGCGAACGGATTCGAGGGTTTTAAAAATGCAACCGCTCTATATAAGCCGAAAATGTTTGCGATATCTACGACCTGCATGTCGGAAATTATCGGAGACGACCTCGGTTCTATCGTAGGCAATGCAAGAGAAAAAGGGTATTTATCCGAAAATATATCTGCGCCGTATGCAAATACGCCGAGCTTTGCGGGCTCGCATCTCGAAGGATACGACAGTATGCTTAACGCGATAATCGAAACCCTGGGTAAAAAGACGGATGCCTCCAAAACGGATATTATAAATATAATTCCGGGCTTCGATACCACTATAGGAAATATTAACGAGGTTAAAAGAATTTTGAAAATCTTCGGAATTAATTATCTTGTTCTTGCCGATTATTCCAATACCTTGGACAGCCCTTTAAACGGGGAGTATAAACTGTATCCCGACGGCGCTACGAAATTAGAAGACGTTAAAAATTGCGTAAATAATAAGGCGACTATCGCTCTTCAAAAGTATTCTACAAAAAAGACTGCGGCAATGCTTTCCGAGAAATTCGGCCAGGACGTAATAGCCGTTAAAAGTCCTATAGGAATAAACTATACCGATGAATTTTTAATGACGCTTTCGGGGCTTTCCGGTAAAGAGGTTCCCCAAGAGATTGAAGACGAAAGGGGCAGGGCAATAGATTCTATGACCGACGCGCAGCAGTATATTCACGGAAAAAAATTTGCGATATTCGGGGACCCGGATATGCTTATCGGGTTGACAAGCTATATTCTCGAAATGGGCGGGATACCGAAGTACGTTTTATGTTCAAACGGCACGGAAGATTTTAAAAAAGAAATAGAGGCTCTGTTTGCCTCTTATTCGGAAAATCAAGGCGAGGTTTATATAGACAAGGATTTATGGCATTTAAGGTCTTTAATTATGACCGGACCGGTAGATATGCTTCTTGGCCCTTCGCACGGCAAGTTTGCGGCAAGAGAGGCTAAAGTTCCTCATATAAGAATAGGTTATCCGATATTCGACAGGGTTAATATCCACAGGTATCCGATTTACGGCTACAATGGGGTAATTAATTTAACGACATGGATAGTCAATAAATTTATAGATATATTGGACGATACATGCGACGATGCCCATTTCGAACTTATGAGGTAATTTTTAATTAAAGGAAGTGATATAAAATGCGCTTAGCGGTAAAAGAAGAATTGCTTGATGAGCCGTCTTGCGAACATAACGGCGTGGCAAAGGAGAAAAAAGCCTGTAAAACTGCGGCGCCGGGGTCTTCGACGGGCGGATGCGCGCTTGACGGGGCATATATCGTTTTAAGTCCTATAAAAGACGCATTAAACATAGTCCACGCGCCTATTAACTGTCTCGGAAACGGCTATAACCAGAGGACTTCTAAAGCAGTGAAGGGGAAAGATTATTATATGTACGGTTTTACGACCGCAATGAATGAAAACGACCTTATTTTCGGCTCTGAAGACAAGTTAAGGCGCGGAATAATTTATGTTAATAGCAGATTTAAACCTAAGGGAATATTCGTTTATAACACATGCGTGCCGGCGCTGACCGGCGAAGACGTCGAAGGGGTTTCGAAAGAGCTTTCCGCCAAGTTTAAAATCCCCGTCGTTCCTGTTTTCTCGCAGGGATTTTCGGGAAACAAGAATCTCGGAAATAAAATTGCGGGCGATGCCCTATTTACTCATATTATAGGAAAAAAGGAGCCCGCGATAGATTTGCTGGGAGATTTTAATATTAATTTAATCGGAGAATATAATATAAAAGGAGAACTCTTTTTAATAAAAAAGGCGTTAAAATCTATCGGGCTCAATGTTCTTTCGACTATTACCGGCGATTCCACGATAGAAGAAATAATGTATTCGCATAAAGCCGAGCTTAACGTCGTAATATGTTCTAAAGCTTTGGTATATCTGGCAAGAAAAATGAAGGAAAAATTTG
>JAJXZU010000085.1:0-6485 GCA_021779895.1 bacterium | reverse complement strand
ATGCGGTAGCCGAAGAAGGTTTAGGATATTGTTACGAACATGGCATCGTGCTTTCACAAAACTTCCAAAGAGCCGCCTACTGGTATCAAAAAGCCGCTTCGCAGGGAAACATGTCGGCCGAAAATAATCTTGGGTTCGATTATGCTATAGGCAGGGGCGTACCGCAGGATTATTATACGGCTGCCTACTGGTATCAAAAAGCCGCCGATCAGGGTTTCGCTCCGGCAGAAAGCAATCTTGGAAATGCCTACTATTACGGTCGCGGCGTAGCAGTTAATTACTCCTCTTCTTTTTACTGGATAAATAAAGCCGCAATGCAGAGCAACGCAATAGCGGAGGACAATCTTGGATATTATTACGAATACGGCATAGGCGTTCAAAAAGATTATTCTAAGGCGGTTTACTGGTACAAAAAAGCTATTGCAAAAGGCAACGTAGAAGCCGCAAACAATCTTAGGCTTATGGAATCCAGATAATATGGGGTATTTATGAGGTTATTTAAAATATCAGCCTCCTCAATTTTATTTCTGCTTATAGTTTGTTTTCAATTTACGGCTAACGGTGAATCTCTTTCCACATTAAAGCGTCACGCCTCTGACGGCAATACCAAGGCTATGGAGACGCTGGGATTTAATTATCAGTTCGGGTTTTCCGGCGTTCGGAAAAACTATGCAAAGGCTTTTTACTGGTTCAGGAGAGCCGCGCTTAACGGAGATAAATACGCCGAAACTGAACTTGGAAATTATTACCTTAAAGGTATCGGTACCGTCAAAAACTATGCAAAGGCTTTTTACTGGTTCAGGAGAGCCGCGCTTCAGGGGTATGGCAATGCCGAATATAAACTTGGATATCTTTATGAATTCGGTCTCGTCGGCGTTTATGCTGATTATTTTAAAGCCTTATACTGGCTAAAAAAGGCTGCTATACAAGGTTCAACTCATGCAGAAGTTGAAATTGGAAGAATTTATTTTTTTGGTCCGGTCTTTTATAGGAATTATCCTAAAGGTATCAATTTGTGGGAGAAAGCCGCGAAACAAGGCAACTCGAAAGCGCAATTAGAACTGGGAAACGCATATTATTACGGTAAGGGAGTTGCTCGGAACTATGTTTATGCAATTTATTGGATGAAAAAAGCGGCCAGACAGGGTAACATGACCGCGGAAGAAAATCTGGGAGGCGCATATGCAATAGGAATAGGCGTCCAAAAAAACCTTGCAAGGTCTTTTTACTGGTATAAAAAAGCGGCAAAGGACGGTAGTATTTCAGGCGCTTATAATCTTGGATATGCTTATGAACACGGCTTAGGTGCATCCATAAACGAATTAAAGGCTTTTTACTGGTATCAAAAAGCCGCTATGCGAGGCAACGTTGGATCCGAGAACAATCTTGGCTATTTATATGAACATGGTTTGGGGACGCCGGTAAATTATTCAGAATCTGCTTATTGGTATCAAAAAGCAGCCGCAACCGGAGACGGGGATGGGGAATCCAATCTTGGAATGGCTTACGAAATTGGACATGGCGTTGCCCAAAATTATTCGGAAGCGATTTATTGGTTTAGAAAATCGGCGGAACAGGGGGATTCTAATGGGGAAGCCGACCTTGCCGTTGTATATTATTTTGGTTACGGGGTGCCCAAGAGCTATGCAAAAGCGGTTTATTATTTTAAACTGGCAGCTTCCCAAGGAAACATACAAGCCGAGAAAAATTTAAGAGTGATAGAATCCGGCGGTAATATAGAGGCAATTTATCATTAAATTATATACTAATTCCTATTGAAATTTCAAAAATACGCGCTATAATTAAATTAAAGGAAAGAAAAAAGTTTAAGGCAAAGATATTTACGAATATATATTTTTTATGCAGCATGCCGCCGTCAGTCAGTTTAATGCTTAACTTTAAGCACATTGGACGTTAAAAACCAGTGACTGCGACGGCGGTATTTTTTTATTACGAAGATACGAATTTGCCTTAATATTTCCTCTAATCCTGCCTAAAGCCAAACGCGGGCAGGCGATAATTCGCAGAGATATTTTCCCCGAAAAATGATAAAATAATTATATTATGGAGTTATTTAATCTTGTTTCGGAAAACAGTCCCGCCGGTGACCAGCCTAATGCGATAAGTTCTTTAGTAGAAGGCATAAAATATAAAAATTTCAGATATCAGACGCTTTTAGGAGTAACCGGGTCGGGAAAAACATTTACGATGGCTAACGCCATCAAAGAGCTCGAAAGGCCGGCTCTTATAATAGCGCCGAATAAAACCCTTGCAGGACAGCTTTATTCCGAGTTTAAAGCCCTTTTTCCAGAAAACGCCGTGGAGTTTTTTATAAGCTATTACGATTATTACCAGCCAGAAGCTTATGTTCCCTCAAAAGACCTTTACATAGAAAAAGATTCGGCCATTAACGACCAGATAGATAAAATGAAACATTCGGCTACGCGTTCTATTCTTTCGAGGCGGGACGTCATAGTGATAGCGTCCGTTTCCTGTATTTACGGATTAGGGTCGCCCGAAAGTTACGCCAATATGCTCCTCGAAGTAAAGAAAGGAGACGAGGCGAACCTAAGCGATATTCTTAATAAGCTGACCGATATAAGATACGAAAGGAACGATATAGATTTCCACCGCGGAACGTTCAGGGTGAGAGGAGATATAGTCGATATTTTTCCGGCTTATGAAGAAGAAATAGCGGTAAGAATAGAATTTTTCGGAAACGAAATTTCCATGATAGCCGAGATTGACCCGCTAAGAGGTACGGTTACAAGAAGGCTCTCAAAAACCGCGATTTATCCCGCATCGCATTACGTTGCCGACGAGGTTACCTTAAAGAGCGCCGTCAAATCCATAAAGGAAGAATTAAAAGACAGGTTGATGGAGCTTAAGGCTATGGGTAAGCTCGTCGAAGCGCAGAGGCTTGAGCAGAGGACCATGTACGACCTTGAAATGATGCAGGAAATGGGTTACTGTTCGGGAATAGAAAATTATTCGAGGCATTTGACCGGAAGAAAAAGAGGGGAGCCGCCGCCTACGCTTTTGGATTATTTCCCGGACGATTTTATAATTATGATTGACGAGTCCCATGTTTCGGTTCCGCAAATCAGGGGAATGTATAACGGGGATATTTCAAGAAAATCGACCCTAGTGGAATACGGCTTCAGGCTTCCCTGCGCATTGGACAACCGTCCGCTGAATTTCGAGGAATTTTCGTCGCATATAAAAAACCTTATCTTTGTTTCCGCCACGCCTGCCGAATACGAACTGGGCGTGAGTTCTCAAGTCGTCGAACAGATAATCCGCCCTACGGGATTAATCGACCCGGAAGTCGAAGTAAGGCCGGAAACGAATCAGGTTGACGATATAATAGGCGAAATTAAAAAAACGGTTGCCGGAGGAGGAAGAGCCCTCGTAACCACTCTCACTAAAAGAATGTCGGAAGACCTGGCGGAATTTTTGACCGACAGCGGCATTAAAGCGAAATATCTGCACTCCGATATAGACTCTCTTGAAAGATTTAAGATTATAAGGGAGTTAAGGCTCGGCGAGTTCGACGTGCTGGTGGGAATAAATCTGTTAAGGGAAGGGCTGGATATTCCGGAGGTCGAGCTTATCGGAATTTTAGACGCCGACAAAGAAGGCTTTCTGCGTTCAAAAACGTCGCTTATTCAGACTATCGGCAGGGCGGCGAGAAATATTAAGGGGAAAGTGATACTTTACGGAAATAAAATGACCGATTCGATGAAGTTTGCGATTTCGGAAACCGAAAGAAGAAGGAAAATCCAGGAAAAATTTAACAGGCAAAATAACATTACGCCAAAATCTATACAAAAAAACATAGCAGGACTGCTGACCACCATATTTGAACAGGATTATATCGATATTTCCGGCGGGTTCGACGAAAATTCCCCGCTAATTATCGACCCTAAAGAAGCCGAAAGGCTCATAAAAAATTTATCCAAGAAAATGAAAAAAGCCGTAAAAGAGCTTAACTTCGAGGATGCCGCCCGCATAAGGGACGAAATCAACAATATTAAAAAAAATATGCTGCTGATGGATGCGGTTTGATTATGAACGAAAATTTAGCCGCCAAACTTAAAAATATTTCTCAGTCCCCCGGCGTTTATATTATGAAAAATATAAACGGGGACGTCATTTACGTAGGCAAAGCAAAAAATTTAAAAAAAAGGGTTTCCCAGTATTTTTCAGGTAAAAACGCCGGCATAAAAACAGAGCATCTCGTTTCAAAAATTTACGATATAGAAACTATAATTTCCGCCAACGAACTGGAAGCTTTCCTCCTTGAAAATACACTGATAAAGCAGTATAAGCCAAAATACAACATAAGTCTTAAAGACGACAAATCTTATCCCTATATAAAAATTGCAAAGACGAAAACCGGCTTCCCCTATATAGTTAAAACAAGGAGTTTTAAGAAGGGCGACGGCGAATATTTCGGTCCGTATTCAAGCGCTTTTGCCGTAAACGAAACTATTAAGGCTATAAACGGGATATTTAAAATGAGGACGTGCACGGATAATAAATTCAATTCTTATGCCGCCCGTAAAAAACCATGTCTTTATTACCAGATAAACAGGTGTTCGGCTCCCTGCTGCGGATATGCCGATATAGAGGCTTATAAAAAATCTATCGACGGCATAAGGCTTCTTTTGAACGGAAAAAACAGGCAGTTGATAAAAGCAATGAAGCAGTCGATGGACTTTTACGTTAAAGAATTGAATTTTGAGGCCGCAATAAAATTGAGGGATAAAATCAACGCCATAATAACGATAAACGAAAAACAGACCGTAGTGCTTAAGGAAGAAAAAGATATAGACGTTATAGGATTTTACTCGCAAAGCGACAAACTAGACGTCGTAGTTCTTATCATAAGGAACGGCAGGGTTACGGGAACCGAGAATTTCTTTTTTAAGAATATATATTTAAACGAAAGCGAAATGCTTTCCGCTTTTTTAAACAGGTATTACGCCAAAAATTTAGAAACAGGCGCTAATATTCCGGACGAGATATTTATACCCGCAAGAATAGAAGACGAGGATAAAAAGAGCCTTGTCGGATATATCAGACAATTTTCTTCCAAAAAAGTTAAGATTTTAGATGCGGAAAGCTCCGTAAAAAACAAAAATAAATATGAAAACGCCTCGGCTATGGCTATAGAAAATGCAAAAAAGAATTTTTTCGAGAAATCGGGCGGCGGCAGGGCGTTAGAAAATGCGGAAAACATGGAAGAGGCGAATCGCACCGGCAAAGAAAAAGAATACGGAGACGCAGTCTTTAAAAGGCTGGATGCCTTAAAAAACATACTGCGGTTAAATAAAATTCCCGAAATCATAGAATGTTTCGATATATCAAATATTTCAGGGACACATGCCGTCGCATCCAAAGCGGTTTTTAGGCACGGAGAAAAAGATGCGTCTTTATATAGGCGTTATAGGATAAAATCGAAAAATACCCCCGACGATTATGCAATGATGTACGAAGCTTTAAGCAGGCGCCTTAAGAATGCGGCAGACGGAAAAGACCCTCTGCCGGACGTTATTATGGTTGACGGCGGGAAAGGACAGCTTAACGTTCTCGTAAAGGCGGCTAAAGAATTTAAGGAAACCGCAAAAATAAGCGCCGAAAATATGCCGGCCGTTATTGCAATCGCAAAAACAAAAGATGAGAGAAAACATATAAAAAATAACGAAACGGATAAAATTTATCTTCCGAACAGGAAAAACGAGGTTAATTTCGGAAAAAACAAAGAAGAAATTTTTATGCTTATGCGGTTAAGGGACGAAGCGCACAGGTTTGCGGTGTCGTATTTTTCAAAAATCAAGGCTAAATCTCTGGTTACTTCCGAATTGCTGAATATCGGCGGCGTAGGGAAGATAATTTACGGCAGTCTTATTAATAGCCTCGGCAGCGTGGAAAATATAAAAAAAGCGTCGCCGGAGGAATTAGCGGCCGTTAAGGGCGTAAACAAAAAGACCGCAAAAAATATTTACGATTATTTTCACAGGTGATTTTTTGCTTTATTGCCGAAAATTGGCGGAATCGGAATATGTTCTATCCGGTTTCAGCTTCAAAATCTTTTAATTTTCGTATTAAATAATCGTTGTCGGATTTTTTTCTGACCGCTATCCTGAAATATTTACCGTCCAGTCCGCGGTAGTCCCCGCAATATCTGATAATAATGCCGGATTTAAACAAATAGTTTTTTAAATCTTCGGCGTTAAATCCGCAGTTTTTTATTTTTATTAAGAAAAAATTTGCCGCGCCGGGTATTATTTCAAAATTTTTTAATTTTTTAAGCTTTTCGTTAAGGCTTTTTTTAAATTCATAAAGTAAATTGAGCGATTTTAAAATATAATCATTATCTTTTAAGGATGCCGAAGCAATTTCCGCTGCTAAAGAAGATACTTTCCACGGCGGCAAGGAACAGGCAAATTTTGTTATAATTTTATTATTTGCGAAAATAT
>JAJXZU010000118.1:0-6558 GCA_021779895.1 bacterium | reverse complement strand
AATGGATTGCGATAGAAAAAGAAAAAAAATACGTCGAAATTGCAGAAAAGCGGCTATTTATTAAAAAATAAAATTGAAAAGAGGCTATCAAATGAAAAGTACTGTCAAAAAAAGATTTTCGGAAGCAAGAGCGTTATTAGAACTTACTTCTAATAATGAAGAGATTTTAAGTACAGTTGAAAATATATCAAAAACCATTATTTCAGCTTACGATAAGGGCGGAAAGGTTTTTATCGCCGGAAACGGCGGGTCGGCGGCGGATGCCCAGCATATCGCGGCAGAGCTTGTTTCGAGGTTTTACAAAGAAAGAAAAGCTCTCGCGGCGGAAAGCCTTACGGTTAATACCTCTAATCTCACGGCGATAGCAAACGATTACGATTTTTCGGTTGTTTTTTCGCGCCAGCTCGAAGCAAACGCACGCAAAGGCGACGTCTTCTGGGGAATATCGACTTCCGGCAACTCCAAAAATATTCTATCGGCAATTAATACGGCAAAAAATATCGGCATGAAAATAATAGGTTTTACCGGCGGGGACGGCGGAAAAATGGCGGAACACGGAATGTGCGACCACCTTATTAAAATTCCGTCTAAAGACACCCCTAGAATCCAGGAAAATCATATTTTAATAGCTCATATTATATGCGAGATAGTCGAAAACAGCCTGCTTATGTAATTTTATGCATGCGGAGTATCCGAGAAACTCCTCGCGTCGAACAGCGAAGAATACAGCTTCATCGCATACATATCCGTCATGCCGCTTATATAATCGGCGCACATAACTTTAAAACCTGCGTTTTCGTTTTGAGCTTTTCCGAATCCGCCGTAAAATCCTAACTCGTATAGTTCCTGAAAGTCGTCGGGATAAAGTTTAATATTCTTAATGTCGGAAAAAACCGAAAAAAGCTTTCTTACGATATTTTCGGCCTTATACCTGTTTAGAAGTATTTCCCTGTTTTCCATAACGAGCCTGTAGGAAATCTCCTTGAGGGCGCTGATTTCCAAATTGACTCCGTTTTTCCATATCAGTGCATATTTATATGAATCGTCGTTAAAATCTACCGGGGCGTCTAAAATAAAACTGTTTTCCTTATTCTTTAATCCAGGTTTTGATTTCATTTTTGCAATGCCGCCTTGTCTTTCTTCCAAGTCTATATTTAAAATAAACTTTGAAATATAATTGGAAAAAAACTCTTTCAGGTCGGTCTTGACTTTTATGTGATGCATGGGTTCTTTTTCTTTGCTTTCCGCCATCTTAAAAATATTCCTGAGATTAAGAAAGAAATTATCCACCTGCGCCGCTATTTTATTTACGGAATCTTTTCCGACCCGGCCGCTTTCTTTGAGGTATTTGTTTACTTTGAAATGCCCGCCTATGTCTATAAGCTTAGATTCTACCCCGTCTTCTATATCGTGGGTGGCGTATGCGATATCGTCGGCGGCGTTTAATATCTGGCATTCTATGCATCTTGAAAATTCGAAAAATTGAACTTTGGCAGTTTTATTTTTTTTATCGTTTAGAAATCCGGAATATTTCTTCAGGTAATTTACAAAATCTTTTCCGTGAAGTTTTTCAAGAATAAATATATCGTTATCGTAAATGAAATGCTTGTTTTTATCGGACAACGAATAGGGCAGTTTATATTTTAAAATGCCGTCGATAGTCTTAAGCGAAGGATTAATTCCGTATATTTTATTGTTCTTTGAATCGTAAAACTTTTTTTCGAGAAAATTAAGTATCCTGATATTTTGGGCGTTGGCCTCGAATCCAAATTTTCCGCCCGTAGCTTTTTTTAATTCCTCGTTTATAATATATTCGCCGAGATGTCCGAAAGGGGGATGGCCTATATCGTGCGCCAGCGAAACGGCTTCTACGAGATCCGCGTCTATAGTTAAGCCGTATTTTTTGTTTAGAATGGATGTTATAGCCCTTGCTATCTGCGATACTTCAAGAGAATGGGTAAGCCTCGTCCTGTAATAATCAAGCGTAAAAACGCCGAAAACCTGAGTTTTATTTCTCATTCTCCTGAAAGCGCTGGAATGTATTATTCTGTCCCTGTCGATTTGAAAAAGCGTCCTTATGCCCTTCTCCTTTTTTTCCTTGCCGGCGTATCCGTAATCGAAAACTCTTTCGTTATTCATTAATATGCCTCCTCTATCCCCTAACTTTTAATCTTGCTTTTAAATCTAATTAAATATATACTATTCAAAAATTTTTAAAAAGACAAGTTATATAATACAAACGGAGGCTTTTATATATGAAAAACAAAAATAAGGAAAATAAGGATGAACAGGCTTTTTCGCCGGCGGAAATAGAATCGGCAAAAAAAACGTTGGTTAAAATGAAAAAGGACATTTTTAAAGAAATAGATGCGGGCATAAAGGAAGGCTCTTCAAAAGACTCGACTGAATACCGCGGCGATAATTACGACATCGCTTCCAGCGAAAGAGACCGCGAACTTATGTATATGCTTGGGGACAGGGAGAGAAAAAAAGTAAGGGAAATAGACGGAGCTCTCTTAAAAATAAAAGAGGGGACATACGGAGTCTGCGACGAGTGCGGCGAACCTATTTCAAAAAAAAGGCTTAAAATAATTCCTTACTCCAATTTATGCATAAACTGCCAGTCTAGAGTTGAAGAAGAAGAGAAGAAAAGGATGAGCGAAGATTATATAGACCACTTAAGCACTCTTTCTTTAATCAGCGACGACGAAACGTTCAAAGATTCGGACGAGTAAAAGATATAGACTCCATGGATTCCATAAGAGTTTTAGAGTAAGGGTGCGCCGGAGCGTTAAAAAAATCGTCCGTTTCGGCAATCTCCATTATTTTTCCGCCGTACATCACGCATACCCTGTCGGCAAGATGCCTGACTAATTTTAAATCGTGAGTGATAAATATATAGCTCATTCCGTTTTTATTGCGCAAATCGGTCAACAGATTTAAAATTTGGGCTGATATCGAAACGTCTAAAGCCGAAACAGGTTCGTCGAGAATGAGAAGTTCCGGCCGGACGGACAGGCATCTCGCTATTCCGACCCTCTGCCTCTGTCCGCCCGAAAGCATATGAGGATAACTGAAAGCCGTACTTTCAGACAGCCCTACGTTTTCAAGCTGTTCAGCCGCAAAGTCTATTCTGTCTTTTTTTTTGTTTTTTATAATGCCGTTCTTAACGGCGGGATAAGATATCATTTTATAAATCTTTTTTTTGGGATTAAGCGAAGAATAAGGGTCCTGAAAAAGTATCTGGATTTTTTTTCTGAAATCCTTCTTTTTATTGCCGTAATCAAGCGGCTCGCCTTTAAAATATATTTCGCCCGAAGTTTTTTCCGTAAGTCCCAAAATAAGCTTTGAAAGCGTCGATTTGCCGCATCCGGTTTCCCCGACTACGGCAAATATTTCATTTTTAAATACTTCGAAAGATACGCCGTCAAGGGCTTTAATAACGTTTTTTTTAATATCGAATAAAGTTTTATAGTATTTATAATGTTTAGAAAGCCCGGAAACCGATAAAATTACATTTTCGTCCATATTTTTACCCGTTCATTTATTTAGTGCAAATTTTTTACCTTTACGCATCTGACGTCCCTTGCGCTTTTTCCGCCGCCCTTAAAACTGCTTAACGGTATATCTACTAAACACTCATCCCCTCTTTTAAAGCATCTGGAGTAAAACCTGCATTTTCCTTTACTAAAATCGTCTTTCGTGAGAAAACCGGGTATGGTAAAAAGCCTCTGCTTGGGAATATAATCCGCGGATAAAGACGGAACGCTTTTAATTAAAGAAACCGTATATGGATGCGCCGGATTATTTATTATATCTTCCGTGCTTCCCGATTCCATCACCTGTCCGGCATAAAATACGTAAGTTCTGTCCGATATGCTTCTTGCGACGGTTAAATCGTGGGTTATAAAAATCACCCCTATATTAGATTTTTCTTTTATATCTTTTATAAGTTTTAAAACCTGAAGGGAGGTCGTTACGTCTAAAGCGGTAGTGGGCTCGTCGGCAATCAAAAAACAAGGCTCCAAAACCATAGCCATGGCAATCATAACCCTCTGCCTCATCCCTCCGGACAACTCATACGGATAAGAACCGAATCTAGATTCCCCGTCTATGTTCATAGAGTTTAAATATTTAATCGCCGTATCTTTAGCCGATTTTTTAGAAACTTTTTTATGGGCGAGTACCGCTTCCGTTATCTGCTCTCCTATTTTCATAACCGGATTTAAAGACGTATTCGGGTCCTGAAATATCATAGATATCAATCTCCCCCTGACTCCGGCAAGTTCATCCGGCTTCAGCTTCAGAATATCTATTTCCTTATCCTGCGATTTGCATTTTATTTTAATCTCTCCGGACGCAATATTAGAAATACGGGGCGGATTCAGCCTTAAAATCGACAATCCCAAAAAAGATTTGCCGCTGCCGGATTCCCCTACTATAGAAACAACCTCGCCCTCATCGACGTTTAAAAATAAAGAATCGGCTACGTTAATAGGCTTATCCTTTTGCTTGTCCGCACATAATTCCACGGTTAAATTATTTATCTCGAGGCTCATTTTTTTATTTTTATATTATAAAATAACTGGCTACATTCTTTCAAGAACCGGAACGCACAATAGATTTAAAATCCGGATTAATACCGTTCTTACCGCCGACAGCATAAAAAAACGCGGTTCTACATAGTCTTTAGCGTTTCCTATGAGCCTGTAATTTTGATAATATTTGTTGAAGAGAGAGGCAAGCTCAAGGGCGTAAGAACTTAAAACCGAAGGCTCGTTCTGCTCCATCGCTTCGTTAAGGGCGTCTCCGAAGAAGGCAATCTGCCTGGCTATTAAAAAAATATCGTTAAAATCGGCATCGTTTTTCGAAAACGCAACTTCCGGATTTTTGCTTTTCGAATCCGGTACGCCGAGTTTGGATACGAGGCTGTTAATCCTCGAAACGGTATATTGAAGATACGGTCCGGTCTGCCCTTCGAAAGACAAAACGTTATCCCAACTAAAATTTACGTCGGTAGTCCGCCTAGTTTTTAAATCGTTAAATATAACGGCTCCGACGCCTACCTTTAAAGACGTCGAATATATCTGCTCATTTTCGCTTTCGGCAAGTTCTTTATCAGGCTCGCTATTTAACCCGCCTCCTGTATTATTAATAAGAGTTCCGGCTCCCTCAATTCCTTCGGCAAATTCTTTGCCTGCCTCATGAATTTCATTAGAAAGGGTATCTTCCAAAATTTTCAGTCTTTCCTCAAGCTTTTCTTTTGCCTTAAGACGCGCCTCTTCTATGTAATCCTCCAAAAATACTAAATTGCCTTTTCTCGTGGACATTCCTATAATTCTTCCGAATTTAACGTGAACGAGCCTGCCGTCTATAATGGAAGCATAATTTTTAAAATTCGGATTATCTTTTATTTTTTGGATGTTTTCCTTCAATTTGCCGAATATGCCGAAAAGCTGGCTGAAATGAAGCGCCTGTTCGGAGCCGACTACGTAAATCATCTTATCGAAATTATATTTTGCCATTCTCGATACGGCAGTAACTATGTCCCTCGAAAGATAAAGGGAAGTTCCGTCGCTTTTAGCAATCAAAGCGGGAGCCTTGACCCCTTTAACGTTCACTATTACAGCTCCTTCGCTTATTTCGGCTATACCGCTTTCCAGCAAAATTTCTTTAATATCTTTTGAGAATTCTGCGCTGTAAGCCTCTCCTTCATATGCGTCAAACTCTATGCCGATAGATTCATAAATCCTTTTGAATTCGTCTATGCTCAGTTTCCTGAAGAGTTTCCATAAATTATACTGCCCCTCCGGCGTTCCGCAAAAAAAATTTTTATTTTCTCCGGATAACTTCATGCTTCCGGACGCGCGAGCAGAATCCGCTTCCCCTCCGGAACCGTTTTCAATATTTTTGCCGTTTATATTATCTACGCTATTTACGCCGCCGAGATACTCCTCGAAACTGCGCTTATTTACCGATATAAAGTCTTCCAGCGTTTTAAACCTGTTTTTAGCTTCTTCCTCGACCGTCGCATCGGCTTGTTCGTCTTTGTGTATTCTGACGTAAAGTCCGTATAAAATTTTTACCGGGTCTTTTTCGAATTCGGAAAAATCGATATCGCCGTAACGGCAAAATGCGGTTATAAGTTTTCCGAACTGCGTTCCGAAATCTCCGAGATAATTTATTTTTATGGCGTTATGTCCGCAAAATTCATAAATTTTGGATAGGCTCATTCCTATTACGGTGGAACGCAGATGTCCCACGCCGAACGGTTTTGCAATATTAGGGGAGGAAAAATCTATTATAACTTTAAGGGGCTTTTGGGGAGCGCCCCTGCCGTAATCGCCGCCCGAGTCCGTAACGTCTCGGACTACAAAAGAAGCAAACTTTTCTTTATTTACGAAAAAATTAACATAAGCGCCTTTTATTTCAATTTTATCGAAAAGTTCTTCTATGTCCGCAAAATTCGGCGCAAAAAAATTAAAAATTTCTTCGGCTATATCTTCCGGTTTTCCTTTAAAGCCGTATCTTGCCAGATAATACGACGCGAGGGAATAG
>JAJXZU010000073.1:0-6607 GCA_021779895.1 bacterium | reverse complement strand
CTTGTTTTCGGACCTCTTTTAAGTTCGGCGCTTCTGACCGTCCTGCATATCCGCTGGATTTATATTATGCTGTGCCTGTTCGGCGTAACGGCGTTTTTCTTTGCGGTGAAAATTCATTTAAAGAGCAGGGATGCGATTAAGGAAAAATTAGGCAGCGGCGGAGGCGGAAACGGAAAGGATATTGCGAAAAACGGCGCAAATACTAACGACAACGACGGTTTAGGAAAGTCACGGTCCGATAAAAATTCCGTGAATAAAAATAGCGGGAGCAAAGAAAATACCGGTGGTATAGAACGGGATAACGGCAGGCTTAAAAGCGGTGGTTCGGTTTCGTCGTTATTTAAAAACCGAGGCTTTCTCGAAGTAGTTTTTTATAACACGACTTTCAGCATCGCCTTTGCTTCGGTCGTAGCCCTCGGCGGGGTATTTGCAAGGGATAATTTTCATATAAAATATTTTGAAATAACCTTTTTATTTTCCCTATTTTTTATTTCATCGCTGTTCACGAGATTAGTTCTCCTTTACTTTACGAAAAAAGGAAATATTAAGAACAAAACCAAAATCCTGAATATTTCCATATTAATATCCGTCCTGTCTTTCGCCTTAATGGTTTTTTCAAAAGACATCGGTTTTTACGCATTGAGTTTAATAATATTCGGAATTCCGCACGCGCTTGTTTTTCCTATAGGAACTATGAGGATATCCGAAACGGTGGATATGGAGGATATGGTAGCCGCGAATACGATATACCAGTCCAACTTCGATATAGGCGGTATTATCGGGCCGTTTTTCCTTTCGTATCTGGGCGGTATTTATTCCATAAGGTTCGTTTTCGGCATAATCGCCGTTTTCCTGTTTGCGGCGTTTATAGCGGGGAAATATATAAAAAGCGGCGTCTAAGCGGAAGTTTTTAATTTTTTTTAGTTTTATGCTTGACGATACGTTTTTAAAATGCATATAATATGCATTTTAAACGATAAATTTAAATTGAAAAAATAGACTGCATATGGGTATATTTAAAGACCGTCGTTATTATGTTAATAAATTTTTAAGCGTTCCGGTATATATCAAAATCGTCGGAATTATATTCCTTGCCGTAATAATTATAGAATTTGCGACTATAATATCCATATACATAATATTTTACAAGGCTGAATATAACAGGCTTGAAAAATCGGGAAATGCCGCAGGCAAAATAATTTCCTATAAAATAGAAGATTATATGGAAGCCGGCAATATTGCAGGGCTGAGAAAGCTTCTCTGTTACACCGTAAGGAACAGTACGATATTAAGTTACGCCATGGTTAAAAATGAAAAAGGCAAAATTATCGTATTTGTAAGAAAAAAAAGGTTTAAAGTCGTTAAAAAAAAAATATCGTCCGGTTACTCCGTTAAATATATCAATAAAAACTCGATAGATTTAAAATTAAATATTTTAAACGACGAGGCGGGCGGCAAATACGGTCCCGTCGGCACAAAAATAGGAACTCTTCAGCTTGGCGTGTCATCCGATACTTTTCACTATTTTCTTAAAATTACGGTTACGTTGATTATTTTTGTTCTAATACCTCTTATGGTCCTCGCCGTAATTTTTTTATGGTGGATGTCGAAAACGGTGCTGAAGCCTTTGTCTGAACTGCAGGAGGCATCGGAATCCGCTAAGCGCGGAAACTACGATATAACCGTTAAAACGCCTAAGTTTGCGGACGAAAAATTAACCGGGCTCATAAACGGATTTAACAATATGATGCTTGCTTTCAGAAAAACCGAAGATAAGTGGCAGACTAAAGATTTACGCAGAAAAGAATTTATCGAGGAAGTTATTAAAGCGCAGGAGCTGGAACGAAAGAAACTTTCGAGGGAGCTTCACGACGAAATGGAGCAGTTTCTCGTCTATATTAATATGAAATTCAAAGTTCTCGAAAAATTATACGGCATCGGCGAAGAAAACAAAGATATAGAAGAAATGCGTTCTTATATCGCGAAGGAGTTCGACAATATAAAAAACATAACCAAAGAACTAAGACCCGGCGTGCTTTACGAACTCGGTTTATATAAAGCCATAATGCAGTATGCGGAAGAGATTAAATTTAACCATGGTATCGACGTAGAGATATTCACCTCCGGAATGCGGGAATTTAAAGCCGACGAATATACGGAAATAAATATTTACAGAATTTTTCAGGAGGCGTTTTCCAATATAATAAGACATTCTAATGCCACGGCAGTAAAAATCTCGATAAATTTTGAAAACTGCATATTCTACGCAGTAATAGAAGATAACGGAAAAGGTTTTAAGCCGGGTAAGACCGATAAAAAACAAGATGAAAATTTCGGAATAATAGGGATGAAGGAAAGGGCGGAAATACTCCGCGGCAGTCTTCATATAAAAACTAAAGCCGGCTTCGGGACTTCGGTTTCTTTTAATATACCGATAGATAAAACGGATGAAAACGCCGGCGGTGCATAAGTATTTAAAAATTTTTAAAAATAGGTTAAAATAAAAAATATAAACAAAAATTTGCTGGAGGGAGAGAGGCGGTAGCAAAAACCACAAAACCGGAGGAATATTTTATGAAAAAAATTACGGTTGCGATTGCCGACGATCACCCTATAGTAATATCGGGGCTTAAATCCCTGATGTCTTTACAGCCGGAAATAGAACTTGTCGGGGATACCGCAGACATAGAACTTTTGCCCGGACTCGTGGAAAAATATAAGCCGGATATTCTTATGCTCGATATATCGTTCAGCGAAAAAAGCGGACTTAATTATATCGGGGCAATTAAGGAAAAATCTCCTTCGACGAGAGTCCTTGTTTTAACTATGCACGAAGAGTTGTCCCTTCTTCGTGAAGCATTAAGCAAAGGCGCGGCGGGATTTCTTTCGAAACGTTCTATTTACGAAGACCTTTTATACGCCGTAAAATCCATTATTAACGGCGGCACATACATTCATCCGCTTATGGCGGAAAAGCTGGCGCATACCGTTTACGACGGCGGCAGTAACGATATAAGCCTAAGCAAAGACCCCGAACAAGTTCTATGGGCATTGCTGAGCAGGCGCGAGCAGGAAGTCCTTATCGGCGTCGCAAAAGGGCTTTCTAATAAAGAGATAGGCTTGCAGTACGATTTGAGCGAAAAAACCGTCGCTACCTACAGGCTTCGCGGATTAGCCAAGCTTAAAATTTCCAATAAAACCGACCTGTTAGACCTCTGCCTTAAATTAGGCTACATAAAATAGAAAAAATCTGTAAGAAATTATCCTACGAAATATAATAAAGTATATTACACGTTCATACCTTATTAATACCCGCACTATATAGCAATCTATCCGACTTTATCTTTAAAATCCCAAGTAATAATATATAAACCATATACTTCCTCTCTCTCAAGTTGTTAGTATATACGGTTTCTGGTCTTTGAGCCGGAACTTATGGCCCCGGTTCAAAGACCAAATTAAAACTGAAACGCGGCACTCTAAAACGGCGCGTTAAAAGTTTTAAGTTAATCATTAAATTAATTTTTTTGTCATTTTATTTTTTTCTAATTTAACTTTTTAACTTTAATTTACGGAGGAACAGTATGAGAAACAAACTTGCAGTATTGTTTGCCGCAGTTTTTGTTCTGGCATTGACCGCAACGTTCATGCCGAAAAAAGCAAACGCCATAGCGGCATTTGCCCAGAAGTATCATTTTTCCTGCGCGGTATGCCATATTAACGGATACGGCGGAGGCGCAAGCTTGAACCCTTTCGGGCGCGCATTTCAGAGAAACGGCTTTAGGCTTCCTTCAACCAACGGAACCCCGGCGGACGCAACGGAGGTAGCCGAAGGCTTAAGCCTTCCGAACCCGTGGCCGATTCCGATAATGATTGAAGTCAATATCGGCTATAAGCACGTGCCTAACGAAAATGTAAGCAATTCAACCGATGCTTTCTCTGCTTCGGCGCAGATGCATACCGGCGGAGCCTTTAAACTATATACCCCGCTTGCCGATACGCTTTCATGGTACACCGGCGTCGATTACGGCACGTCCAGCGTTTCTATGGACAACACGTTCGGAGTATTAGACGGATTAGGCTCAGGATTCGGAGTGCCTTCTCATTTGTTTAATCTTGCGGCAGGTTATTCAATGAATATATTTAATCCCAGCCCTTATTTCGGCGGCGGTTCCGGAAAA
The DNA here is from genome assembly GCA_021779895.1 of bacterium. Lineage (GTDB taxonomy): Bacteria > SZUA-79 > SZUA-79 > Acidulodesulfobacterales > Acidulodesulfobacteraceae > Acidulodesulfobacterium_A. The sequence continues at coordinate 2,426 of JAJXZU010000073.1, read as the reverse complement.
TTGGCCATAGGTTACGACGGGGGAAACAGCGTATTAAGCGAAGGAGCAGGTTTCCAGGTTTTCGGAACGCCGGGTTATCACTTATGGTATATGGTAGGCGTCACTAACGGGAATTCCGCCAGTGCTCAAAAAGCTTCAAACGGAATCTCAGGCGGCGTCGGAGGAACAGCTTTGTCGACATCCGGCAATAACTCTATGAATTACAACTGGAGACTCGGAGAATTTTATCCGACGTCGGTGGGTACGCTAGAGTTAGATTATTACGGCGGAACTGTTGCTCAGCCTTTAACTGTTTCAAATCAAGGCACTTGGACAAACAGAGTCTTAGACAACGGCGTAGGCATAGGTCTTAGTAACGGTATATATGAAGTCGGAGCCAGCTTGAACGAGATATCCGATTCCAACCCATATGCAAACCCGAACAATCCGGTTGCTATATCAGGAGTAACGGATACGTCCAACGGTTATCAGTATCTTTATCTTTACGGCGATTATAAGTTCTCGCATTTCATAACAGAAGAAGGAACCTATCTTCAGGTCAGCTATGCCCAGTATGACTGGACGCATGCGGATTCAGAAGATGCCTTCATCAATGCCGTTAATGGAACGGCTTACGGTTGTAACGCTGGTCTATACGGCAGTCCTGCCAGCCTCGGCGGAACCTGCTATGAAGGACAGAAAGACAATTTAACCGTCAAAGCGGATATAATGCTGGCGGCAAACGCTTTCCTGTCGCTCGGGTATAATTTCTCGAATATTTCTGAAGAGGATGCATTTACGACAAATCTCGAGTTTGCATTCTAATGTTTGGAAATTTGTTTGACGATATATGTAAGTCTTAATTCTAAAAGCGGAAGCTAAAGCTTCCGCTTTATTTTTAATTCAAATTTTAAGCAGGGGGTATAAATTATGAATTGCAAAAAACTTTTAACTATCGCGGCAGCAGCCGCTTCTATGCTGTTCTTTACCGCTTCTATGAGTTATGCCGCATCGGGCGAGTCTTTATTCACGAGCGAAAGCTGCGTGGGATGCCACGCCATCAACGGAAACGGCGGCTCGGTCGGTCCCGATTTATCGCATGAAGGCGGCAAGAGAAGCCTCGCTTGGATTAAAAAGCAGATAACCGACCCGTCGTCGCACTTTGCGCCCGGTTCCATGGACGGTTCGTCTCCTGCGATAATGCCGGCTACGTCTATGTCCAAAGCCGACCTTAACGCTCTTGCGGGATACATCGAATCGCTTAAATAATACCGCGTAATACCGATATTGCATTTTCGCAGATATATTATAAAAATAAGGACAGGCTTGTTGTATAACAAGCCTGTCCTTATTTTGTTTTATGATACAATTAAATTATAAAAGACGCATCTAAAATCGGTATCGCATATTATGAAAAACGGATTATTATTGGTATTTATTGTCGTTATATCCGCATTAGGATTATCAGGATGCGGAACGCCCGGATATATTTATGCGTCTAAATATAACGGCATGGCCAAATCGGAACGGTTAAAAATTACGGCTGAAATGCAACGGTATTGCCCTTTAAACGAAGGGTTTGCGGTAGGCATAGTTTCCGTTTATTTCAATGAAAGAGGGCCGGCGATAACCGCTTCCCCCGGGTTTTTTACTTATTCGCCGCTTAAACATCGTATTTACGCCTGCTATAAAATATCCCCGGTTTATTTTTACGAGCCTTGCCCTCCTCATTCATACCGTCCCGGCTACGGGGACGTCTGTATTTATAATAATACGAAATAACCGGTTTACGAATAATAACGATTTGCGATAAATCAGCGAGGCGCTAGCAAAATAATTTTGCTTTTTTTTGAAAAATCGTATAAAATACCTTAGTTTTTAGTAAGATTTTAATATTTTATTTGCGAAGGCGGACGTTGAGTTAATAATGGAAGAACTTAAAAAACTGAGAAAAGAGATAGACGCTATCGACAGGCAGTTAGTCGAACTTCTTAACGAAAGGGGAAAAATCGCCCTTAAAGTAGGGCAGGTTAAGTCGTCTAACAACAAGGCATACTACAATCCGGCGCGGGAAGGCGAGGTTTACAGAAACGTTATAAGCTATAACGAAGGGCCGTTAAAGGACGAACATCTTCAGAATATATTCAGGGAGATTATGTCCGCATGCATAACGGTACAGTCGGGAATAAGAATAAGCTATTTCGGACCCGAAGGGACGTTCACCCACCTTGCGGCCATCAAAAGATTCGGCACTTCCAGAATGCTTCTGCCGGTAAAGACCATACCCGAAGTATTTAATTCCGTTTCGAAAGGTCTTTCCGAATACGGCGTAGTTCCCGTAGAAAATACTATTGAAGGAATGGTGAACGCTACGTTCGATATGTTCGTAAACTCCGACGTAACAATAATAGGAGAAGAAGTCATACCTATAAGTCATTTTCTTTTTT